>SABY01000048.1 GCA_009928785.1 Clostridia bacterium
CTATTTTCCCCATTGCCCGGCCATTCATATTCCATAGCCCGGCCATTTATGGCCGGGTAAATAAAGCGAACTCTCTCTTGCAGGGCATTTATGCCCTTCTAATATTTTATTGGATTTGTAGTAAGGGTATAAATGCCCTCAATTTGCCCCGGGCGTTTTCCATACACCCAGGCATGAACGCCTGGGCTACGGAAAAGGATTATTTTGCGAGTTTCAGATTCCATTGCCCATTTTTGGAACGACCAACCTTTTCATTCAACTTCAATTTATGGCAACTGGACAAAAAGAACACTCGAAAAAATTGCGTAACAACTTTAGTGATCGAAAAAATATGGATTGGCTAAATCCCTTCTGATTCACAGGTATTACCGCGTCGCCTTAATCTCGTCCAGGTTTTCGTCGATCATGCTGATGAGGTACCGCCGCATCTGCGCGTCGGCCATGGGCATGCCGTCGAGGGCTTCTTTTACTTCGCGCGTATCAAAACAATAACTTTCCACGGAGGTGGTGTGGCGATACACAAATTCGACTTCTGTGCGCGAGGCTGCCAAATCTACCATTACACCACTGATCTCACCCAGCGGCGGTCGGTCGATATGTTGCAATCCAAACTTTGCTGTTACCGTGGTGCCTTTGTCTACCTCCGATTCCACAGAAATTCCTCCGCCACTTTGTTCGGCATTTTGCCTAAGCAGCGGCAGCCCCATGCCCACTTTGCGGGTGGTACGCGTGGTAGTGTAAGCGTCGGTGACGGTTTCGAGCATTTTCGGAGCAATGCCGCGCCCGTTGTCTTTTATCACCAGCGTAAGGATGTCTTCTTTTTCGCTTTCGCGGATATCCACTTCTATCAGCGTGGCTTTGGCACTGATGGCATTGTGTACGATGTCGAGGATATGCAGGGCAAGGTCTTTCATTATTATAAAAAAAAATTGAATTTACTTTTCTTGAGCAACATAGCGCCCATCGGCTTTTTGAAAAGCTAATTTAACTTCGTCGAAGGTAGGGCGGTTCAGATAAAAATCTGTGTAGCACCGACCGATATCTTCGACGTAATGGGCGTCGGAGCTGCGGATAAAAGTTTTGTCGGCAAGCTGTGGGTAGGCTCTCACAAAATCTTTGGTGGTGACGTGTCGCGAAAGCTCCAGCGCATCGTAGTTGAGATCGGGAGGCACAAAGCCCAACTGGCTGATGAGGCCGAATGCCGGGCGGTTGATGTGTGCCGGGATGAATATTCCGCCCAGTGCATGAACCTGCTGTTCGATGTCATCAATATTCTGATCGATGGCCATAATCAGCAGGCGCTCTTCCTGATAGACGATCTCCTCGTTTTCGTCGATCTGCACCTGGTCGCCAAAAGCCTTCGGGTCGTTGGGAAAATCCTGTAAATGTTCCTGAAGATAGTTTTCGAAAAGTTGGAGCCGCTCAAAGTCGGGCATAAAAGCCAGACAATGCACCTCCTCGCTTGAAGTTACCTCGGCGCCGCAAAGCACTGCAATATTGTTTTCAGCAGCCAGTGTGTGAATCACCTGGCAGTGGCGCGTGCTGTTGTGATCGGTAATGCCGATAATATCCAGGCCACGTGCCACGGCAGCGGCCACAATATTGCGCGGACTCATCTCCAGGCTGCCACATGGCGACAGCAACGTATGAATATGGAGGTCGGCGCGATAAGTTTGCATGTGAGGGTTCTTTTGTAGCTACTCAATTTTGTCGGACTCTGATATTATTTATTGCGTGTAGCTCATCTGCAGCATCTCAATTGGGCTAAAGCCCACTGAAATATTTTTTGCCTTTTCCCCCGGTCTAAAGGCCGGGGATAGTGATGATCTGGCTACAAAATTTTATTTCAGAGCCTTTGTTTTTTGTCCTAATGGTTTCTTTCTGCTACTTTTTCAGCAGCTCATAAATTTTCCCGCTTATTTCGAAAGCACCCAGCGAGGTTCCGAGGATTGGAATGTTTTCCTCATTGCTTTTGTTGATGGCCTCGGCTTCGGGTTCAAACCCTTTTACGATGACGATGGCCGCCAGCTCTCGCAGGGAGGCAATAGCCATAATGTTGCGGTGGGTTTGAAGTGTTACCCACACGTCGTTTTGCTTGCAATGCCCCATTACGTCGCTCAGCAGGTCGGAGGTGTAGCCTCCGCTTATTTCATTTTGCAGCCCTTGCTGTCCGCTGAAAACTTTTAGCTCCAGCGCTTCAGTTAAATCTTTTACGGTCATTTTCTTCAATTATTTATTTTCGTTATCAATTTTATTGGCACCCCATATTTTTTTCACAATCTCTGCCGAGACTTCTGGTTTGAGCATTCCTTTTTGTTCGTAGCGGCGCTGGATAAAGATGCAGTTTTCCATCATTCCGCGACCCTGCACGATGTCTTCGGCCAGGGCGTGGCATCCGGGCGAGCCGCACGCGCCGCAGTCAACCATAGGTAGCATTTGCATGATCTGGCGTATCATTTTCATTTTGCGCAAAGCTTCGCCCATATCTTCGTCGAGTTTCATCATCGAGCGGGGCTTTATCTCGGCAATGGTGAGCAGCGGGCGTATTTCGTCGTCGAAATGCATCAACGATGCTGAACCTTTCTCGGGCAAAATAGCAGCACATCGACGGGCGCGGCTGCGCATTCGTTCGGCGGTGAGAAAACGATTTTCGGTAGTAAGCACACCTCCGGCGCAGCTTTCGTCGCAGGCGCGTAGCTCTAAGAAATCGAATGCCGGATGCTCTTCCTGCTCAAGTTTCTCAAGAAAATTGGTGACGTTGTGCACCCCGTCGATGGCCAGACGTTTGCCGGTAATCTGGCTCGACTCGCCAGTGGTGAGACTCCACAGCACATCTTCGGCACCAAGCATTGTTACTTGTGTGCCGGTGGTTTGCGCCAGGCCTTCTTCGCCATCCTTTAGCTTTGCCGACACCTTATTATATATCTCATCCATATTGATGACGCCCGAAATAGGAGAGGCTTCCCCCTCGGCGGGGCTTTTGATGGCGGCAATCTTGGCGGCGCATTGGGTCACGTAAAAAATTCCTGTTTCGTCACGGCGTGCACCGTGCTGCTCCAGATGGTGCCTAAACCAGATAGCAGCAGCGTCGAGTGGCGGCTTCAGCAACATAAGATGATGCACCAGCGCCGGAAATTTTACCTGCACCAATCTTACTATTGCCGGACAAAAAGTAGAAATTAGTGGTTTTAATTCCCGGTTTTCGGCCAGCAGATTGCGTGTTTCCTGGCGGATCAGCCGCGCACCGTTTTCTATTTCAAAAACGTGTGTAAAACCTAATTCGAGCAATGTCTGGGTGATTTGTTCCACACTATGTTTTGCTGCAAATTGGGCAAAGAAGACTGCCGGCACCAGTGCCACACGATGTTTGAAATTGAAGATGCGGCTAAAGTCGTCCTGCTCGATGATGATGGCGCTGACGGGGCAAATCCTGTAGCACTCGCCACAGTCGATACAGCGGTTGTCCATCAGCCGTGCTTTCCCGTTTCGCACACGGATGGCATGTGTAGGGCAGATGTTCATGCACTTGGAGCAGCCGATGCACAAGTCGTCCACGATTTTCAGTGCATGATGAAAATCGCTCATTTTTTTATCGGTGGAGATATCTGGATTATTCATTTAAAATTTACAGCAATTTCGAGGCGAGTTCCTACGCCTACAGTACTTTGTATGTGGAGTGAGTCAGCATTTTTTTTGATATTGGGCAAGCCCATTCCAGCGCCAAAGCCCATTTCGCGTACGCGCGGCGATGCTGTGGAGAAGCCTGTTGTCATGGCTGCTTCGATGTCGGGAATTCCCGGCCCCTCATCGTCCAGCACCACCACTATCCCGTCGGCATCGATATCGGCCGTAAGCGTTCCTCTTCGGGCATGAGCTACAATGTTCACTTCGGCTTCATAAATCGACACCACCACCCGTTTGATGATGTTGTAGTCGAGGTCGAGCTGCTTGAGCGCTTTCTTGATGTCGCTTGAGGCGCTGCCGGCGCGGCTAAAGTTACCTCCTTCTATTTCATAAGTGAAAGTCATGGCAGGTTATTTTTTTAATAAACGGGCTTTACGCCATTTTGGTAAAGAATGCCACTGGTTTTGAAAATGGAGAAAGGCGTTTCGAGCAGCAGCATATTGTTTTGATTAGCCAGCGCAATCATGTCGGGCGTGGCTTTTTTATTACGGGCAAGCAGCAGGGTGTGGATGTCGGCCATCTCAGCAGTGCGGATAGTCTGTATGTTCGACAAGCCGGTTATCAACAGTGGGCTGCATGTATCCAGCGTCAGCACGTCGCTCATCAAATCGGATGCAAAGGCATGTTCGACAGAAGGATGGTTTTGCGCATCACCACACACAAGGCGCGCTTCGAGTAATTGCATCAGTAAGGGAATTTTCATAAAACAGACAATTAAAATAAAAGCCAGACAAAGAGATCATTTGCCGAATGAAGGATCAGGTTGTTAATGTTGCCACCATTTCCTTTTAATTTTATAAAAAAGCTGCTTGCCATTCATTCAGATAAAAACAAAAATATACTGTTCGCATGAAAAACTTTGCTACGTAAGGTTTTGTAGCTGAAAGAGGCGCTGTATCTGGTTTTTAATAACGAAGTTTGCATACCCGATTTTAGTTCTTACTTATTAATGCCCGGGTCAGCACAAACCTCGGTGACGATAAAAAGTAAGAACTTTTGGCGGGAGATTTTTTTTCTACTTTAGCGAAACATTATTTTATCAAACCACAATAAGAAATATGATGGAAATAGACTGGAAAAACCTACCGTTCGGCTACTTCAAAACCGACTACAACGTGCGCTGCTACAACCGCAACGGGCAGTGGGGAGTGCTTGAAGTTTCGTCTTCCGAATACATCAATCTGCACATGGCCGCTACTGCCTTGCATTATGGCCAGGAAGCTTTTGAGGGTATGAAAGCCTTTAGAGGCGAGGACAACAAAATACGCCTGTTTCGCTGGGAAGAAAACGCCAAACGCATGCAGCGCTCGGCACAAGGGGTAATGATGGCCGAGGTGCCCACCGAGCTTTTCAAAGAAGCAATTTTTAAAGTAGTGAAGCTCAACGCCAAATATGTGCCGCCTTTTGGGTTGGGAGCCTCACTTTACTTGCGTCCGCTGCTTATTGGCTCAGGCCCTGAAGTAGGTGTGAAGCCTTCGAGCGAATATCTGTTTATGGTTTTCGTTGGGCCAGTGGGTCCTTATTTTAAAGAAGGTTTTAACCCTGTCGAATTGCAGGTGATTGGCGACTACGACCGCGCTGCACCCAATGGTACCGGGCACATCAAAGTGGGTGGCAATTACGCCGCCAGCTTGCGCGCCTTGGATCGTGGCAAAAAAGAAGGCTACGCAAGCGTGATATTCCGCTCTTCTGCCGACCGCGATTATATCGACGAAGCCGGCCCGGCCAACTTCTTTGCCATCAAAGGCAACAGCTACATCACCCCCGACTCGCATTCGGTGCTGCCCTCCATCACCAATATGAGCCTGCGCCAAATTGCTACCGACATGGGTATGAAAATAGAATTGCGTAGTGTGGCTGTGGACGAATTAGGCGATTTTGATGAAGTAGGAGCCTGTGGCACTGCTGCCGTTATTTCGCCCATCCGCAAAATTGTCGACAGACAAACCGGAAAGACATACCAATACTGCAAAGATGGCAAAGCTGGCCCCATGAGTACCAAGCTTTACAACAAACTGCGCGCGATACAGGAAGGCCGCGACGCCGACACTTACAATTGGAATACAATAGTAGAATAGCGTAAGAAATTTTCTTACCAAAATAGTCTGATTGCTTGTCAACCCACAAGTAGTCAGGCTAATTTTTTTTTCTGCCACCGATACGCGACATTGCCCAAAAGCATAAATAACTATCTTAGCCGCCTTTTACAAAAACAAACATTTTCCTTTTCGGATGCTTACAAATCCCGACCATACGCTTTTGCAGGAACAGATAAAAACTCTTCAGAATCAAACCGAAGAGCTGCGTGGGATGGTGAAAAACCTGCAAAAAGAAAATTCCGACTATCGCCAGATAATTGAGAACTCGCGGAGTGCTATCATTAAGATTTTGTTTGATGAAAAGATAGAATACATGAATCCGCTGGCGCGAAAATATTTTGGCGCGCCTGAGCGGCAACAGACACTTGGTAAGGCTTTGGCGGCTATTTTAAATCTTTCGCCCGATCAGCAGTTGTCGTCGGCAGAATTAATACAGCAAATAAAACATCGCAAACTACTCCTCCACAATCACGAAAAAATCATCAGACTTGCTGATGGCAAAATCGCCTGGATGTCGTGGACAAATCGCCTGCTTTACGACGATCATAACAAACCCAAAGGATTGATAGCCATTGGTGCCGAAATTACCAAACGGAAACTTGCCGAGGAGGCATTGCGCGAAAGCGAATTTAACCTTACCAAGGCGCAGGAGATTGCCAAAATAGGAAGCTGGGCGCGCGAAATCGACAGTGACTACATCCATTGCTCCGAATATTTTTTTAAGATTTTCGGCATCGAAACCTCTACCAGCTATAGTGTTTTGCTTCGGCTGATGAACCGGATGATTTTTCCGGAATACCGCGACTACATCAGTCAGAAAATAAACCGTGCAGCCCAAAAAGGTAGCACCGAATCGTTTACCTATCGCATCCTGCATCCCTCGGGCGAGATGCGCTGGATTATGGAGGAAGTGTCGTTGCTGGGCGATATCGACAAGAAAAAACAAATATTGATCGGCACCATCCGCGACATTACCGAGGAGAAAAAACAAGAAGACAAGCTGCGTGAATACATGCTCATTGTATCTTCATCGAGTGAGCTGATGTCGCTTATCGATAAGGATTATCATTATGTAAATGTAAATCAGGCTTACCTGGATGCCTACCAGAAAAAAGCTGCCGAAATTGAAGGCAAAACCATCGCCGAGGTTTTCGGGCAGGAAACCTTCGAGGCTTCTATCAAACCCAACATCGACCGCTGTTTGCTTGGCGAACATCTCATCGACCAATACTGGTTTACCTTTCCTGACAAAAGACGCTGCTTTATGGACGTCACCTACAATCCGGTGCTCGAAGTAGATGGAACCATTTCGGGAGTAACCGTGAGTGCGCGCGATATTACCGATCTGAAAAAAACCGAAGAGCAACTGCGGATTTTTAAACTCTTTGCCGAAGAGTCGGGTGTTGGCTTTGGTATGGCCGACCTTAACGGAAACATCACCTATGTAAACAACAGGCTGTGCAGTATGGCTGGTTTCGACGAGCCATGCGCTGTGGTCGGAAAAAGTATTTACCAAACTTATTTGCAAAATTACGAGCAGCAGATTAATAATGAAATACTGCCTGCCATTAATAAACAAGGACAATGGACTGGTGAGATAGACCTGATGCGAAGCGACGGAACCATTATTCATACCATCGAAAATTTCTTCGTGATACGCAATGTTGATGATGAGCCTGTCGCCTATGCCATCACCGTTACCGACATTACCGACCGCAAGCAGACCGAGGAGGCGCTGCAGCGAAGCGAGAGCAATTTTAGGATGATATTTTCGAATGCTGCTATCGGCATCGACGTGGTGGATGATAGTGGCAAAATATTGCAAATTAATAATGCGCTGGTGCAAATGTTCGGCTACAGCCGTGAAGAGTTGCTGGAAATGAATATTTTCGATGTAACCTACCCCGACGACCGCATCAAAAGCGAACAATCTCTGGCAAATATTAGCGAAAGCTCATCACAGACTTATCGCATCGAAAAACGCTATGTGCGTAAAAACGGTGAGGTTTTTTGGGCCGACCTTTCGGTAACACAATTTAACGACATTGGGAGCAACCGCAAGTTGGTGATCGGCACCATCATCGACATCAGCCACTCGCGCACGCTTCAGGAAGAGCTTCGCCACTCGCGCGAAGAAGCCATAGAAGCCAACAAAGCAAAGTCGGAGTTTCTGGCCAACATGAGCCACGAAATTCGCACGCCGCTTAATGCAGTTATTGGTTTTACCGAACTTCTCGAAACCCTCGTAACCGACCGCAGGCAGGTGAATTATCTGGAGTCGATAAAAACCGGCGGCAAAAACCTGCTGCTGCTCATCAACGATATTCTCGACCTGTCGAAAATTGAAGCTGGCAAGCTGGAATTCGTTTACGAACCGGTGAATCCTTATACGCTCATCGATGAGATACGTCAGATTTTTTCTTTAAAAATAGAAGAAAAGGATTTGGATTTTTTGGTGGAAGTGGCCGATGACATTCCTGCGAGCTTGATTTTGGATGAAGTCCGTGTGCGTCAGGTGATATTTAATTTGATAGGAAATGCCATAAAATTTACCGAAAGGGGATTTGTAAAGTTTGTGGTAAAAAAGATGACTTCCGAAAAAGACAACAGCCGCATCGACCTGATCGTAGCGGTAGAAGATACAGGCATCGGGATTCCTTGTGAGCAGCAGGAGCAAATTTTTGATGCATTCCGCCAACAAAGTGGGCAGAATACGCGGAAGTATGGCGGCACCGGGCTGGGGCTTTCCATCAGCAAGCGGCTGGTGGAAATGATGGGAGGAACAATTTCGTTGAAAAGTACTGCCGGCAGCGGAAGCATATTTTCGTTTGTGTTGCGCGAAGTGCCTGTTGGTGCCACCATAGATGCCAATGCTGCGGCCGAAGGTCCCGACATTTCGACCATAGTTTTTGAGCCGGCACGTATGCTCATCGTTGACGACGTGGAATCGAATCGCCGCATCATCGCCGAGAACTTTGCGTCGCCCAATATTTCTATTGTCGAGGCCGAAGATGGCCACAAGGCCGTGCTGCTGGCAAGCCAGTTTATGCCTGATGTGATTTTTATGGACATACGCATGCCTGTGATGGATGGCTTTGAGGCGGCGCGAATGATCAAAACCAAGCGCAAAACCAAAAACATCCCAATCATTGCTCTCACAGCCTCGTTGCGCAATGATGATGAGGATGAGAATTACGAAAAATATTTTGATGGATATCTGCGAAAGCCTGTAACCCGACGTGAACTCTATCAGGAGCTGATGCGATTTTTAAAATATACTGTGGTGGCGCCACCGCCACTTGCATCACCTAAGATTGATTTAATAATAAAAATGGAAGCTCTTCCTGAACTTACCGCCGGGCAACGGTCGGAGCTTAAAGCGTTGGTAGCAGATGTATTGTACGAAAAATGGAACCAGGCAATGACTTACCAGATGAGCGACGAAATAGAAGCGCTGGCCGGAATGGTTTTGCAAACTGGCACTGACTTTAACCTGCCGGCTTTTACATTGTTAGGCGACAGACTCACCGAAGCCATCGATCGTTTTGATTTGGATGAAATGGAGAAATATCTAAAGAAAGTACCGGAGTTGCTGCAATCGACCAAAAAAATGCTGCTGGAGATTGAATAAAAACCGATTTGTTTTGTTGTTTTGTTGTTTTTCATAATTTTGAAAACTTTATCAGAATATTAGCGAAAGCGAAAAAAATACTGCGTGGAAGCAAATTCTAAAATATTGCTCGTTGACGACAATCCCATAAATATTAGGGTTGCGGCCAAGATATTGCGCAGCCACAACTACAACATCTCCTTTTCGCAAAGCGGAAAAGATGCGCTGGAGAAAACGCAAAAAGTTCCATTCGATCTCATTCTTTTAGATGTTATGATGCCCGATATGGACGGCTACGAAGTATGCCGGTTGCTAAAAGAAAACCCGGTGACGGACAAGATTCCGGTGATTTTCCTTACCGCCAAGACCGAACCGGAGAGCATCGTCAGAGGTTTTGATGTGGGCGGCGCCGATTATGTTACTAAGCCTTTTCACGGACAGGAGTTGCTTGCGCGCGTAGAAACGCATATCCGGCTCAGGCAGTCGCTCGAACAGCTCAAGCAGACCAACCAACTTCTCACCGAAAGCAATGATACCAAAGACAAGATGTTTAGCATCATCAGCCACGATTTGTTGGGGCCTTTTGGCAGCATTCGCGAATCGTTGGAGATGCTCGCTACCAACCAGGTGGTGATGGACGATGAAAGCATGAAGCATTTTGTGAAAGCGCTTTGGCAATCAATCGGCAATGCTTATGCACTGCTCGAAAATCTGCTTTACTGGGCACGCAATCAGCAGGGGCAAATGATTTACAAGCCGCGCCTTGTTGATTTGAATCAAGCAGTTCACGAAACTTACGACTTGCTGGCGGGTATGGCCCAAATCAAAGACATCACCCTCAAGAGCAATCTCATCGAAAATTATACAGCTTACGCCGATAAAAATGCAGTAAAGACCATTCTTCGCAACCTGGTTTCCAATGCCATCAAGTTTACAAATCCCGGTGGCACCATCACAACCCGGATCATCGGGAAAGACGATGGGTATGTAGAAGTTAGCGTTCATGATGATGGGGTGGGGATGACCCAAGAAACTATGGGTCGGTTATTTTCGGGTAAGTCCAAGAATGATCCCAAGTGGGGCACCAGCGGCGAAAAGGGCGTAGGCCTGGGATTGATTATTACCAAAGAATTTATTGAGAAACATAACGGAACCATCCGTATAGATAGCACGCCCGGCGAGGGCTCAACGTTTTATTTCACACTTCCTAAAAATAACAATTGATTATGGAAAACTTATCCAAGAAGAAAATACTCATTGTTGACGACGTGCCAAAAAACATCGAACTGGCAGCCAACATCTTGCAGACAAAAAACTACAACATCACCTTTGCCAGGAGCGGCCCATCGGCTTTAGGAAAGGTAAAATCGATCGATTTTGATTTGATATTGCTGGATGTGATGATGCCCGAAATGGATGGCTTTGAGGTAATACGTCTTTTGAAAGAAGACGAAGACACGCAAGACATCCCGGTGATTTTTGTAACGGCCAAATCCGAGACAGAGAATATTGTGAAAGGCTTCGAGCTGGGTGCGGTGGATTACGTGACCAAACCTTTCAAAACGGAAGAGCTGCTGGCGCGCGTTAAAACACACATCGATCTGCGCGAAAAACTCCAGGAGAAAAAGCAAATCGAAAAACAGTTGCACGAGTTACAGTCGGCAAGCACGGAAGAAGGGCACAGCCGCGACCAACTCGAAACACGCAAGGCAGAGCTTGAAAATGTGACTCTTTTCTACGATCTGCGTGGACAACTCGACAAACTGATCCTTGAGAAAAATCCGGTGGCACGCATGGAAATACGGCATATCAAAGAGATGATCTCTAATTTGTTTATCGACAAAAGCAACCAGGAATTTCATCGCTCATTGAAGAAAAACTTCCCCAAACTCACCTTCGACGACCTGCGTTTGTGCTCATATCTCAAGCATCGGTTTCTCAATGTAGAGATTGCCGAGTTTCTGGAAACATCCCCGGAGGCTGTTTACACCCGCAAGTCGCGCCTGCGCCAAAAGCTCAACTTAGGCAAAGACGACGATATCAGCGAATTTTTGTCGAATTATGAGTTTTAATAAACCTATTCGCTGATCGTTTTTCAGTGTTGGATGGAAACAAATTAAACCAATACTTTTTTTAAACACCAAAAGCCGTTACTACAACGGCTTTTGCTCATTCATGGCATTTCGGAGGTTTGCTTGTTAATATTATGTAAGATGCCGTAAGGCAAGAAAAGAATATTGACACAATTTGGCTATGTTTTTGCTGTTATTATTGCGAGTTGATTTTTAAGCTGATCGGCTCTCGCCTTAATACCGGGTTAACATAAACAGGTATTTTTTTTCATAAACGTTAGGTTAGGAACCCGCCCGTCGGGCGGGTTTCTTTTTTTTTAGGGATTCTTAACACAGCTCCTCATTTTGCTAAAAGCCTTAAAACCAAAATATTTAAAATACCTATTTAGGTAAACATGTAATCCTCCTTCATGCCCCGGTGATTAAACCTCCCGGGGCTTTTTATTTGTAAAGCAGAAAAACAGCAGGTCGCTTGTGAAGGGTTGGGGTGTGTTGACGCCACCATGAAATAGCATGTGTAGCTATCCATTCGGTGTCGAGCGTGAGATCGACGGCTATGCAGAGTTGGGTGTGCGGCTGGCAATTGGAGGTGATGCTTTCTAGCAGCTTGTCGTTGCGGTAAGGGGTTTCTATGAAAATCTGCGTTTGCTCCTTTTGGTAAATATTGGCTTCAAGCTCGCGAAGCTTTTGTCGCAGTTCAGGTTTTTGAATGGGCAAATAACCATGAAAAGTGAAATGCTGCCCATTAAAACCCGAAGCCATCAGTGCCAGCAGCAACGATGACGGCCCCGTAAGCGGAATCACCCGCAGCGAATGCTGATGGCACAACTGCACCACCACAGCGCCCGGATCGGCAATGCATGGCACGCCCGCTTCCGATAGCAATCCTACAGCTTTTTTATTTTTAATGGATTCGATAAATGGTGCCAGTTCCTCTGACTGGGTATGCTTGTTGAGCAGATGGAATTTTACATCATCGAAATTACGTTTGTAGCCAACCTTCCGCAAAAAGCGTCGGGCAGTTCGCTCATTTTCTACAATAAACTCATCCAGCTCGGTTATGACCTGAAATACGGAAACCGGCAGAACTGCCGCAGGGTCTTCGTCGCCCAGCGTTACCGGAATTAGATAAAGAGCGTTTTTGAGGGTCATGTTTTGAGCCAGGGTAAATGGTCGAGATCAACATTGCCGCCGGAAATGATGATGCCAATTCGCCGGTTGCGGCAGTTAATTTTGTTTTCGAGAAGCGCAGCCAAAGGCACTGCCGACGAGGGCTCGATGATTATTTTCATTCGTTCCCACACCAGGCGCATCGCCGCAACAATACTTTCCTCGGAGGCCGTCACCACTTGGTGCACATGATCCAGAATAATCGGTAATGTGATGTCGCCAAGGGATGTGCGCAGCCCATCGGCAATGGTGTCGGGATGAACTGATGGAATAAATTTCTTTTGTGTAAATGATTGGAAAGCATCGTCGGCTTGCTCAGGTTCGGCAGCCACCACCGTGATGCGGGGTGCAAAATAATGTGCCGCCAGCGCGGTACCGCTTAGCAGACCACCACCGCCAACCGGAGCTATGAGCAGGTCAAGGTTTGCCACATCTTCGATAAGCTCTTTGGCTGCTGTAGCCTGTCCGGCAATGATGATGGTGTTGTTGTAGGGATGGATTTCGATAGCTTGTGACTTAATAATCACTTCCTGCAGCGTGCTTTCGCGTGAGACCAGGGTGGGAGAGCAGAAGGTGATTTGTCCGCCGTAGTGTTTTACGGCCGCTATTTTTACTGCGCTGGAGTTGTCGGGCATCACGATGTATGCTTTAGCATTGCGCAAAGCGGCAGCCCTTGCCAATGCTGCAGCATGATTGCCGGATGAATGCGTAGCCACACCTTGTCCGATTTGTTGTTCGTCCAAAGAAAATACAGCATTTACAGCCCCTCGCGATTTGAAAGCTCCTGCTTTCTGAAAATTTTCACATTTAAAAAATAAATCGCAGCCCAGCAGGTCGTTAAGAATCCGGCTTTGCAGCACCGGCGTACGATGCACATAAGGGGCAATGCGTTCGGCGGCTTGTTCTATTTGTTGCAGCGTGGGTCGGGAGCTCACAGCATTCAGGGTTTTTGTTTTTTTATTTTGTTGATGATCTCATCGCTGGCCATGTTGATCATCCGATAGACATTTTCAAAACCTTCGGCGCCTCCATAATAGGGGTCGGGTACTTCTATGTTTTCGTGTGGCATTACCTCATTCATCAGCAGTTTTACTTTGGCTTTATCTTTATCATTGCGGGCTTTGGCGAGAATGTTTCGGTAGTTATCCCGATCCATAGCATAGATGGTATCGTAGCTATCGAAGTCGTTGGTTTGGAAGTGCCTGCCGGTGTGTTGGGTAATGTCGATGTTGTGTTTTCGGGCCGTTTGGATGGAGCGCTTGTCGGCAGCATCACCCACATGATAATTGGCAGTACCTGCCGAATGCACCACTGCCGGGATTCCATGCATCTGCATCTTATGAGCCAGTATGCCTGCCGCCAATGGCGAGCGGCAAATATTTCCCAGACACACCATGAGGATTTTATGCATTATTGTCAGGAATTTGTTTTTTAATAATTACCCTGTGCTTTCGCTAACTTCTAACCTCTAACTTCCAACTTCTAACTTCCAACTTCTAACCTCTAACTTCTAACCTCTAACTTCTAACCTCTAACGTCTAACCTCTAACTTCCAACTTCTACCCTACAACTTAATCCGCTTCTCAATGTCTTCCACGTATCCGCGGAAGCTCTTGTCGGTGTCGCGAAGATTCTTTACAGTTTTGCAGGCATGCAGCACCGTTGCGTGGTCTTTGCTGCCGCAGTGCAGCCCGATAGAGGTAAGCGATGCTTTGGTATGTTCTTTAGCAAAAAACATGGCGAGTTGTCGTGCTTGCACAATGTTGCGCTTCCGGGTGTTGGAATTCATGGTGTCGATGCTGATACCAAAATAATCCGCCACAATTTTTTGAATGTAGTCGATGGAAATTTCTTTATTGGTATGTTTAATAAAATTATCCACGATCTGTTTGGCCAGCTCCAGGGTGATCTCTTTTTTGTTGAGCGACGCCTGTGCAAGTATCGAAATCATGGCGCCTTCAAGCTCACGAATATTGGAAGTGACGCTATAGGCCAGATATTCCACAACATTGTCGGGCATGGTGATGCCATCGCTGTAAAGTCGCTTTTGCAGAATGGCGATGCGTGTCTCCAGATCGGGCGATTGCAGATCGGCGGTAAGTCCCCACTTGAAGCGTGAAAGCAACCGCGGCTCCATACCTTCAATTTCTACCGGTGGCTTGTCGCTGGTGATTACCAGTTGCTTGCTGTGCTGATGCAGTTGGTTGAAAATGTGAAAAAATATCTCTTGGGTTTTCTCCTTTTTCGACATGAAATGGATGTCGTCGATGATCAAAACATCGATGAGCTGATAAAAATTGGTAAAGTCGTTTTGGTTGTTGTTGCGCACCGACTCGATGTATTGGGTCATAAACTGGTCGGTGGTAACGTAAAGCACCGTTTTGTCCGGAAACTTTTCTTTCACCTCCAGGCCGATGGCATGGGCCAGGTGCGATTTTCCCAATCCTACCCGGCTATAAAGAAATAGCGGGTTGAAGGCTGTGGTTCCGGGACTCTTGGCAATGGCCATTCCTGCCGATCGTGCCAGCCGGTTGCAGTCGCCTTCGATGAAGTTGTCGAACGAATAGCGCTCAATGAGCTGTGAGTTAACCTTTACTTTTTGTATGCCGGGAATTACAAAAGGATCAGGGATTTCTTTGCCATGATTGTTGATTCTGAAGGGCATACTTACGTTTTGGGCACGCGTGCCACTTCGGTTGGAGGTAGGCACAAGAATGGTGTGCGGCTCCTGCTTGCGGCTGAAAGAGTTGTCCATAACAATGCTATACTCCAGCCGCCCATTAGCTCCCAGCTCTTTTTTTATGGTGCGCCTAAGCAGGTCGATGTAGTGCTCTTCGAGCCATTCGTAAAAAAACTGGCTCGGTACCTGAATGGTCAGCACGTCATCGACAAGCCTTACCGGGATGATAGGTTCAAACCAGGTTTTAAAGCTTTGATTGTTAATGTTGTCTTTGATAATCCTCAGACAGTTGTTCCATACCTTTGTTGCAATATCTTCTTTCTGATGAACCACGTTAATTGTTGTTTATCGGATTATTAACTCAAAAAAATAGTCTGGTCTGGATAATGTGAACGGAATAGTGATTGCCGTGTCTCCCAAATTTGTCAACAAAAGTCCACTAAAAATAGTGGATAAAATATTTTTTCTTTCCTTGCTTTTTCAGAAAATGTTTTTAAGGCGGAAATCCGGGCTTTTCACTTTCCGTGCTTCAAAAAGGTTAAGATGAAATGGTTAATCAACAAACACAGGTTTTTTAATATGTTCAAAAAAAAAATCTGACTTTCCTTTGCTACCTCTAATTGTATTTCGGCTATGTTGTACCTGAATTTAAAGAATCATTTTACTATCTTTGAGGCTCCAAAAAACTACTTCTTCAATCACATTTGGAAAGAAACTTAGCCACCGAAATTATATCTTTATCCGACACAGGGGAGCGTAAATAACATTTTTTTCATTTGGTTATAAAGAAAAAGGTTATGTTTTGATTAAGGCTAAAAAAAGTGCAAAATGATGGTATGATGTGTTTTTACCCAAAACAGTAAATTGTATGGATCTTCTGATATTCAAAGATATTACCCTTCTTTTCGGCATCGCAGTGCTGGTACTTTTCGTGTGTCAACGCTTGCGCATTCCTCCCATTATTGGCTATTTGGCCACCGGTGTTTTTGCCGGGCCCAATGGCTTTTCGATGATCAGTAGCGTGCACGAGGTAGAAATGCTCGCCGAGATCGGTGTAATCCTGCTTCTATTTACCATCGGCATAGAGTTCTCGTTGAAGAGTTTGGTAAAAATGCGCAAAACATTGATGATTGGCGGCGGCTTACAGGTAGTTTTGAGTATCCTGTTTTTTTATGGCATTATGCAGCTCGATTTGTTAGGCATACATCGTAGCAATGGCTTTTCGGAGTCGCTGTTTATGGGCTTCCTGATGGCGCTCAGCAGCACCGCCATTGTGCTCAAACTCTTGCAGGAGCGTGGTGAGTTTCTTACACCGCATGGCCGCACCACCCTGGGAATTTTAATTTTTCAGGACATTGCTATTGTGCCTATGATTTTGGTGCTGCCATTTTTGGCGGGTAGCGGTGCCGAGAGCAGCAATGTTTGGGAAATAGTGGCCAAAGTGTTGGGTGTGATGGTAATCGTTTTTTTGGGAGCGCGTTATGTGATTCCTAAATTTTTGTATCAGGTGGTAAAGACAAGAAGCCGTGAGCTGTTTTTGCTCACCATCATCGTGTTGGCACTGTCGGTGGCTTATCTTACCTCACTGGCCGGATTGTCGCTGGCACTGGGAGCTTTCCTGGCGGGTCTTATCATCAGCGAAAGCGATTACAGCCAACAGGCTTTCGGTAATGTGTTGCCTTTTTTGGACGTTTTCACCAGCTTTTTCTTTGTCTCCATCGGCATGTTGCTCGATGTAGATTATTTTATTGCCAATCCTGTAATCATCCTTATTCTCACCGTCGGGGTAATTATTGCCAAGACTTTTATTGCCACCGTGGCCAGTCTGGCGCTGGGATTTCCACTGCGCACTTCTCTCATTGTTGGTCTTACCATTAGCCAGGTGGGGGAGTTTTCTTTTATCCTTTCGCGTGATGGTCAATCTATGGGCCTGATCAGCGAGGCAAACTACCAGTTGTTTTTGGATGTATCGGTGCTAACGATGGCAGCTACACCTTTTATTATAGCTGCTGCTCCACGCATCGGGGAGTTTGTAAGCCGGCTGCCGCTACCACGTCGGCTTATCTTCGGTTCAGGCTCCGAGGCTCCGGAGGAAGTGCCCGAGTTGATCGAAAATCATCTGATAATTGTCGGGTATGGGGTAAACGGGCGCAATGTAGCAAGAGCTGCAAGGTTTGCAAGTATCCCTTATCGAATCATCGAGATGAACCCGTCAACGGTGCGTGATGAAAAACAACAAGGCGTGCCGATTCATTTTGGAGATGCCTCGCAGGAGGTGGTGCTACAACATGCCCAGATCGAAAAAGCTATGGTGCTGGTGATTACCTTGCCCGGCTCTCCTGTAATCAGGCGTATCACCCAACTGGCGCGCAGTCTCAATCCGCACCTGCACATTATCATACGGGCGCGTTTTCTTACCGAGATGCAGGATTATTATCATTTGGGTGCTAATGAAGTCGTTCCTGAAGAATTTGAAACATCTATTGAGATTTTCACGCGTGTGCTGGCCAAGTATCTGATACCAACCGAAAAAATTGAAAAACTGGTTGCATTGGTTCGGTCGGATGGGTATGAGATGTTCCGTAGTTTATCGATGAATGACGTGGGCTTCGAAAAGCTCTCTGTGAAAATTCCCGACATCAGCATCAACACCATGCAAGTTGCGCCATATGCAGCGGTGGCCGGAAAAAACCTGGCCAAATTAGAACTCAAAACCAGGCATCACCTCAACCTGCTGGCCGTAAGCCGGGGCAACCATATCATTGCCACCCCACCCGACAAATTTATTCTTCACGACAACGACATCTTGTTTTTTCTCGCATCCAAAGACCAATTAGCAAATGTTGCCGGGATGTTCAAATCACCCCTCGGCGAGGAACATCCGGAGGGATAATGGTTTCATCGAATAGCAATGATTCAGAAGTCAGTTACCCGACAACTTGTTTTATGAGTTTACTCTAATCAATCTTACAGCCTCCTGTGGTATTTCTACCCATATCCGTTTGTCGATTTGCCGCGAGGACGCATCGGAGAGATTATCATCGACAATCACTGATATTTGAATGCCAACGTCGATAAGTACCTCTTTGCCAAGTGGCGACCGGAATACATCCAGAATTCTTCCTTCAAAAATATTGCTGCCGGCCGAAGGCCTAACATCGGAATAGTTGATCTTCCGTGCGTCGATGAGTATCGAAACCAGCGATCGGCTTATTAAATCATTTTTAAGCTGTAGCTTAATCTTATCTTCTATCCATAACAGTTCTCCATCAAAAGCCTGCGCCTGGAAGAAATTTTTGTGACCGCAAAATCGGGCGATGAATTTATCCGCCGGATGCGAAAGCATTGCTTCGGGGGTGGCGGTATGAAGCAACCGCCCCTGGTGCATTACAGCCATGCGGTCGGCAAGCGAATAGGCCTCTTCAAAGTCGTGGGTAACGTGCACAATGGTAAGCCCGCTGCGGTGCAATGCGCGCAAATGACGCTTAAGCAAATCTTTTTGCAAGCTGTCGATTCCGGTGAGCGGCTCGTCGAGCAGGATGATTTTTGGTTCAGAAGCCAGTGTGCGTGCCAACAGTACACGCTGGATTTCGCCACCTGAAAGCGTGGTAACATTGCGTTGAAGCAGATCAACAAGTAAAAATTGATCACTTAATGCGCGAAGTTTTGTTTTCACATCCTGGTCATTGCTGTTTTTTAGCCGCAGCGCAAACTCAATATTGCGACGTACCGTAAGATGCGGGAATAGCGTGTTGTCCTGAAAAACCAGTCCGATGCTACGCTGCCTGAGCGGTTTATTGCTAATGTCGATGCTATCCAGAAATACGGTGCCGCTGCTTTGGTTGCGATAGATTCCTGCAATAGCTTCGAGCAATATCGACTTACCTGATCCCGATGGCCCGGCCAAAACGAAATATTCCCCATTATCTACTTTGATATTAATATCGCGCAAAGCGAAGTCGCCAAGCCGAAGCGAAAGGTTGTTAACTTCTAACATGGCGGCTCCTTTCTTTTACCAGCATGCGCAGCAGTACGAAAAACAAAAGGCAGACGCCGATAAAGATTACGGCTACTGGCCGGGCATAGCTCAGGCCGAAAGCGCCAAATCGCTCATAGATGAGCACGGGCGTGATCATGGGATGATAGGCCACAATCACTACTGCGCCAAACTCGCTCATGCCGCGGGCAAACATCATGATAAGCCCTGAGAGGATGCTGCGCCAGGCCAGCGGAAGGGTGATCCTGAAAAATACCTGCCGCGGTTTTGCGCCCAGATTTTGAGCTGCATGTTCCAGCCGCTCCGGCACTTCGGCAAAGCCATCGCGGGCAGCATTGATAAGAAAAGGCAGACTTACAAAAGCCATGGCCACCATGATGCCTGCCGGATGTCCCACCAAATCGAAACCCAGCCAGCCGGCAGCTTGTCCCGGAAGCGATTGCCGCGAAATAATTCCTAAAATAGCAATACCGGCAGCAGAATGTGGAATGACCACCGGCAAATCGATAAGCCCCTGCACCAGTCGTTTCAGCCTGAACTGGCGCCGCGCCAATACATAAGCCAACGGAATAGCTCCCACCGCCATCACCAATGTGGCACCCATCGACGTGGTGAGCGTGCGCCAGATGCTATCGGTAACTTCCCGGTCGTGAAGCGCTTCGGAAAGCGAGTCGGGCGACGAATGGATGAACATATTCACCAGCGGCGCCAAAATAAAAAGAAGCACCAAACCTCCCAGCAGTGTGAGCCACAGCTCAAAGCCTTCGATTTGGCGCCTCTTTTTATGCATAATAGCTCTGATTTTATTTATTTTGTGTAGATCGAGTGCAACATGTCAATAATCCCGCCCTTCAGGGTGAGGGCAGATAGCCCGGCAAGAAACCTGCGGGCTTTAGCCCGCAATACTTTTACATCATAATCTGCCCATGGGCTTATCATAACATTTTATTTATTTGGGCTAAAGCCCGGTGAATTATTTTGCCGTTTTTACCCTCCCCGGCCTAAAGGCCGGGGTTAGTGATTTGAGACCACACAGTATTATTGAGCCAAACTTTTTTACAAATGTTCGAACCAAAAGCTGCTCACCGACTTGATGGCGCGGTCAGAAAAGAAGTCGCCGGCAGGGAAGAGCCTGAAAGCGCCGCCATCGGTTTCTTCGGGTGCATGGATGAGTAGCACCTCCGCCTGATCGGTGCGATTAAAAATTTCCGAATAACTATAAACACCCCGGTAGCCGTCGCGTGCAGCCACAATTACGTAAGCCTGCCGGATATTGTCGGCATCAAATGTCACCTGATCAGCAAGTACTTTCTTGAGTGCAGCTCCTGTAAATGGTGTGGTGCTGTGGATGCCGCGACCACGGCCATAAAATATCGCTTCGTAAGTGAGCGGATTATCATCGGAAGGCAACGCCATGATGGTTTTCGTTTTGGCGCCGTCTACAAAAACGTCGATTTGCTCGGAATACATTGGCGACATGCCTTTTTCGATTTCAAATTCGCGGGTAGCCGTGCGCACAGTTATTTTCGACGGGCTATCGATGTTGCGCGCTGTGAGCAGGTCGGCTCCTGCAACCATCTTAGCCTTTTCGGGCAAAGTCCATAGCTCATGTGTCTTGGAGGGCACGATACGCATCACATCGGTAGCCAGCATGATGTCGTGCAAATGATTGGGATAATAAATTTCGCCCCAGCTAAAAACCGCACTGTCACCCCGATCGTTGGAAACTACCACATAAAGATCGATGATAGGAGGGAAGGCTTCCTGATTGGCCTTTTGCGGATAATGCGCATTGATGATATCGAAAAGTGAATAGCCGTCGTAGCGAAAAGCGCCCACAAAAGAGTTGCCCGTGTCGGAAGGAAGCGCTTCTTTTACGATGATGCTGCGCTTTGGCAGCGTCGAAAAATCAATGGTTCCGGGATTAGCAATCTCGCCGGAAATCTCTACTGTGTTGGTTTGCAAAGCATGCAAATCTTCGTTGTCGTAGAAGTTGTTGGTAGCATCGGTGGTGTCGCGCTGGTGTTGAGGCGGGGCGGAGGTGGTAGCTTGTTTTTCTGCGTTTTGATTTTGACAGCCAAACATCGCTACGGCTGCAATCAGGAATAAAAATTTTTTCATGTTTTTTTTTAAATTTAAAAGTAAATGAAATCGAGTAGCACCGTGGTGCATATCAGCCGGCAAAGAAAACAATTTTTGCAGCGGTGATAATGGATGAAAGAGAATAAATGATGGGTAAAGCAGAGGAAATAATGTCGGAACGACATTTACAATTGATCTGTGCAATGGATTGTGTGAATTAGAATGCGATAGCCCTTTTTGTGCCAATATCTAAGGAAATAGAGTGCGCTCACGCTTATTCATAAAGCACGATACCAACCCGATTGATGTGTTCCAGCAAGTCATCGTTTTCTATTTTATGAAAGAGAGATAAATCTATTTTATAGGGCAGAAACAGATCGTCCAGAGCAATTTCTATCTTAAGCAATGTAGATAAATCTAACCATCTCCTTTTAAGGTAAGGTCTATGTCGGAGTTAGGACGAAAGTTACCTTTTGCCCTGGAGCCATATAAAATAGCACAGTCAATCTGAGGATATTTTTTAAAAACATCCGTGATGGCAACTATTGTAGGTTGTTTTAGCCCGTATTTCATTTTTGAAATTACGCTTCTCGAAATCTGTTTTTTATCTCTTCCATTTTCTCTCTGAATAAAACAAAAGCAGGCAAGTATTCTTGTATTATCTTTAAAAATATTTCAGTTGCAGTAGCCTCATCATACGTAAGTGCTGTTTTGTTACGACTTTTTATCATCTCCATCCACACCTCCCCATTCTCAATCATACCCATAGCAAATCCTTCCCTTGCTGCATCTCTTGATCCTTTGATATCCGGATTACCTTGAAAAGCGGGGTAGTCTTTAATAACAAATTATGTCGCCACGGCAAAACTGCGACGCTGCGTTGCAGTTTTTCATTTACTTCTCTGTAACGCACATAAAAGCGTTTCATGTCCCACAAGCCTCGAGGTGAAAGACCCATATCCGGAAACTCAATTTTCAAATCAATTGATAAACGTTCGACAACACCAGCCCCATAAACCTCAGCAATTTTTTTGTCGGATAATACTTTACCTAAATTCCAGTAAACGGAAATGGTAGTGGCGTTTATCTGACGGGCAATGGTATTTCTGGCAGTTCGAATTTCTGCAACCGCCTGTTGCAAAATATCAGAATATAGTTTTTCTAATTCCATGCCTTATAGTTTTATTTTGGTTAGATTTTGTGCATTAATTCATTCAGTTGGTCTTCTTCTTTCAACTATTATTCCCGTTGTGTTATAAAGCACAAATGTAAAAATTTAGACGCAGGACGCGTGGAGGAGAAAAACAAAATGAATTCAACTAAAAAATCTGCTTTTGCCACCTTATCCAGCCTTATCCCGGCGGCAGCGCATATTTCTGAAGCTCGGTGGGAATCTCGTCGTATCCCGATGCCGGCGCAGGAACTACCGAAGGCTGGCCGGCTTCCTCCATCAGGCGCATGCCGTGGGTTGCATCCAGAAAGAAGTGGAGAAAATCTATGGCGAGTTCCGGGTTGGGGGCATTGTGCGGCATGGTCAATCCGTAAATCATAGGCTCGCCGTGCTGCGTAATTTTTGTTCCGGGCGCTGAACCAACAATTTCAACACTTGCCGTTCCATACCAATCGGCCAGCAAAGGACTTTTGAGATTTATCGAATCGGGCAGGAGCAGGTAGCCCAGCTTGTGCTGCACGGCCACCGAGCGATAGATAAAAATATAATCTACTGTGTGGGTTTCGAGCAAAGCAATCAAATCGGTTTCTTTGGGTCGCATGTAACGGCGGTCTTTGTCCAGAAGGTTTTGTCGCAACTCCGGCAGTCCAAGAATGCGTTCGGCCAAATCCAGCACAAGTACTGTACGATAACCGCAAGGATCGGAGTCGGGATCGGAGCGGCCAAAGCGCACCTTATCGTTTGCCAACACGCGCTGCCAGTTGTTGGCATCTATGCTGTCGGCGGCGTCATTAGTGTAGGCAATCACCATTTCGTTGGCAGCAAAACGGATGTTCCAACTGCTGTATTCCGGGATCATCATCTTATCGATGATGGAATAATCAGCCGATAGCAGGATGTCGCAGTCGCGGTGAAGATCAGTAATCTTGCGAATGCTTGCCACACTGCCGGCGGCTTCGGTCATAAACCGGACGTCAGGATGCGCTTGCTGATAGGCTTCGGTAATTCGTTTTACAGGAACACTAAGACTGCCCGCATGAAAAATCACCAGTTGCTGCTGTTCCGGGCTATTCTGACATCCCGCGAAAAGCGAGACAATTATTAAAACTAAAAAATAATGGCGGAGTTTCTTCCATCGCCCTGTTTGAGCTACCTTTTTGTTAATCATGTAAAAGGGTTTAAAACAAATTCCAAATTTCAAATTCCAGGTTCCAAATAAATTCCAAAGATCAATTATCAAAAAATAAAACTCCGGGCGGTTTGAATCATTGGAATTTTATTATTGAAATTTATTTGTGATTTGTCTTTTGCCTATTGGTATTTCACCGTTCTACTTTTATCTCATCACGGTGATGGTTCCGTTAAAAGTATCGGTTTTGAAATAGCCTTTGGCCTTGAGCACGTAAAAGTACACACCTTCAACAAGGTTCTGCGCATCCCAGTCGCTTTGATAGTTGGTGGATGAATAAACCTTCCTTCCCAGCCGGTTAAAAATTTTTAAATCTGTAGAAATATAATTTTCTAAATTGTCGATTTTAAAAAACTGATTGTATTCATCTCCATTGGGAGTTATCACCTCCGGGATTTCCAGTTTCGTCTGCAATATGTTAACAGTCATCGATACCGAGTCGATGCATTCGTTTTGGGTGGTGTATTTCAGCCACACTTCGTATTCGCGCACCTGATCAAAAACCTTGGTAGGGTTTTCTTCTTTGGTGTAGGTGCTGTCGCCAAAGTTCCAGCTCCAGTCGATAATCTGCAGGCTGTCGATTGATTTGTTGTTAAAAGAAAAGTCCACCACCGGATTTTCTATGTAGATTTCATCTTCGGGTTCGCGTACGATCTCCACTTCGGGAAGATCGTAAACCTCTACATTGATGGCGGTATCGCGCACGCAGCCATATTGGTCGGTAACTTCTATAGTATATTCGGATTCGCAAAGGCTGAAAGCGATAGAGTCGCGCTGAACAGGCCGGGCTGTGGGCCAAAGGTAGGAATATGGAGGCAGGCCGCCATCGACGATTACCTGCAACTGACCCTTACAGGTGCCGGGGCAACCGGTGTTGATTTGATTTGCTTCGGCGAATACCATGCGCGGATAGAGCCAAATCTGCACGCTGTCGGTGCAAATAATGGTGTTTGCGCTGTCGCTGATTTGCACATAAATGGTGGTGGTATCGTTTTCGGGGGTCACTTCTACACAGGCACGCGTGCTGAAAGGAATAAAAAGCTCCGGGTCGTTAGAAGTCCATTGGAACATGCGTGTGTCGGGAACTACACACAGCGTCACCGGATAGGAGTAGCAGGTGAGGATGGTGTCCACCATGTCGATGTAGGCATTTTGCATGATTACCACAGTGGAATCTTCCACCACCGACATATCCGGGCGGGTACAAAGCACATTGTATTTTCCGGGTTGTTTGGCAATGATGGTCTGCGTTTGTTCGTCGGTATTCCACAGATAGCTGATAAATCCATCGCCGGCATCGAGCAGTACGCTGTCGGCCATGCACACCCGCGTGGTATCCGCAAGCTGCGGCTCCTGCGCTACGGCAGAGCCGAAAAATTGCAGCAGCATCATTAGAATGATTCCGGTGATCGGGAGAGTTTTGTTGGTGACTTGTAATGCCATGCTTCTTATGCTCGTTTAGGATCGCGAAAATAGAGTTTATTCTGCAACTGCAATCGTGTAGCGCTAATACAATCCGTAGGTAAGCATCATCAGGGTGCAGTTTTGCACCACCTCGACGCCTTGCTGGCGAGCCAGTGCCATAAAGGTTTCGTTTTCGGTGCCCGGATTAAAAATAATGCGCTTCGGACAAATAGTTTCCAAAATGTAGGCATAATACTGTGGCTGATGGGTCTGCCCCACATACATTGTTACGGTATGGATGTGCTCAGCCTCCGGAAAGCCGGTGAGAATATCCGTTTCACCAATCTTTCCGGGTCGCAGTCCGATGGCCACCACAGGATGCCCGTAGGCAATCAGTTGGTTGACGGCGGTATGCGAGTAGCGGTAGGGTCGTGTGCTGGCGCCGATCACCAACGTTTTCTTCTTATTTGCTTTCGACACAGGTGGTGTTGTTTTTTTAATGATGAAAATGAATTCCGGACCGAAATATTGTAAACGACTGCAAAAATTTCAGGTGTAGCGCTTTGGCAAGTCAATTCACAATGAAGCATTTCTATTTTAATATTAAAAAAAAAGGACAAAAAGACACTTGTAATCAAGAAGTTAAATGACATCCTTACCACAAAATCATCATTTCGGCTGGTGGCCGGATATTTGATTAGTCCATTTTTCAACAAAAAAACTAACAACCTATGAACCTGAATAATTTCACTTTAAAAGCGCAGGAGGCCGTGCAGAAAGCACAGGAGATAGCGCAGGCATCGCAGCATCCGCAAGTCGAGAGTGCGCATCTGCTGGAAGGCCTTTTGTCGATCGACGAAAATGTGATTCCATTTCTGCTAAAGAAAATGGATGTGGACATGAATGCACTGACTACCGATCTCGATCGGTTGTTGCAGACCTATGCCCGACAAACCGGCGGGCAAGTCTATCTGTCGGCTGATGCCAATACCGCTTTGCAAAAGGCGCTGTCGTACCTCAAGGAGTTCGGCGATGAGTTCGTAAGTATCGAGCACATGTTGCTGGGTATCCTTTCGGTAAATGATAAAACCTCTGCTTTGCTCAACGAACATGGTGTTAATCGCAAAAATTTACTGGAGGCCATCAAAACGTTGCGCAAAGGACAAAGCGTGAAAACCCAAAATGCCGAAGACACCTACAACGCTCTGAATCGGTACACCCGGAATCTGAATGAGCTGGCTGCCAGTGGCAAACTCGACCCGGTGATTGGCCGCGACGAGGAGATACGGCGTATCCTGCAGATTCTCTCGCGACGCACCAAAAACAACCCGATCCTCATTGGTGAGCCAGGCGTTGGAAAAACCGCTATTGCCGAAGGCATCGCGCATCGTATCATAAACGGCGACGTGCCCGAAAATCTAAAGTCGAAACAAATATTTTCGCTCGACATGGGCGCTTTGATTGCCGGCGCTAAATACAAAGGCGAATTTGAAGAGCGGCTCAAGAGCGTCATCAAGGAGGTGGTGGATTCCGAGGGAGAGATCATGCTCTTTATCGATGAGATACATACATTGGTGGGTGCCGGCGGCGGCGAAGGTGCCATGGACGCCGCCAACATTCTGAAGCCGGCGCTTGCACGCGGCGAGCTGCGCGCCATCGGTGCTACCACACTCAAGGAATATCAGAAATTTTTTGAAAAAGATAAAGCCCTCGAACGCCGTTTCCAGATTGTGATGGTGAATGAGCCTGACACCCTCGACGCCATCTCTATTTTGCGCGGACTAAAAGAGCGCTACGAAACG
>SABY01000184.1 GCA_009928785.1 Clostridia bacterium
TTTTACAATCCTGGCACGCACATTGAGTATGGTCTATCATCGTTCATCGAAATTCTTAAACAAAAATTTATAATTTAATCAACAAACAAACTTTTAAAAATTTATTACTATGAAAAAATTTGCAATCCTTTTCGCCGGTCTCTTTCTGATGACCTTTGCTTTTCAGAGTGTTAATGCGCAAAACCAAAACACAGCCTCTTCTTCAGCCAGCGCAGAAATTATGACCACATTAAAAATCGTGAAAGACACTGACCTCGATTTTAAACAATTAGCACCTTCTAATAATGCAGGTACAGTTACTATGACCAACGCAGGAGTAAGAAACGGCGATGCCAATGCAACTCCGGTTGGTGGAGGAAATGGGGTTGCAGCAAAATTTACCATTGAGGGCGTTGATGGAGAAGCTATTAAAGTAACAATGGAACCTGCCAACGGCATTTTTGATGTAACAAAAACAAATGGTACTGAAACTATGGAAGTAACCCTTGACCCTGATGATGTTGCCATTATGGATGGCATTACTGCCTTACCTGCCGGCGGTAAGCAAGAATTAACATTTGGAGCAAGTATAGCCGTAGGAGCCAACCAGGAAGCAGGAACTTATAACAACGCTACAGCCTTTACACTTACGGTTATCTATCAATAATCGTCATTAAAAAACTAAAAGGGCAACAGAACAATCTTTTGCCCTTTTTTTTGATTTATAACATTCTTCAAAATAATAAAACAATGTATCGCAACCTCGTCATCTTTTTGATCGCAGTCATTCTGGGAGTAGCTCAGCCGGGCAGCAGCCAGACGAGTATTACGGGTCAGGCTTTTGCCGAGGTGATAGAGGCACTTACAGCCAACGAAACCGACCAGCTCAACTTTGGCAAATTTTCTACCGACAATATGGGTGGTAATATCATCGTAAGCCCCGACGGCACCATGTCGGTAGAGGGTGCGGTGATAACGGTTCCCGGGCCGGTGAGTCCCGGCAAGTTTCAGATAACGGGTGCTCCCGAAGCCAGCTTTACCATGCAACTTCCCACAGGGCCGGCAATATTGATTCATGAAGGCAGTAGCAAAACGATGCTTGTAGAAGACTGGATAGCCGATCCTCCGCTGGATAACGGGCCAGCAGTTCTCTCTAACGGACAAAGGGTGGTGAGCATTGGCGCAACACTAAGTGTTGGTTCCTACGACGAAAACCCTATCGGTATTTATTCAGGAACGTTTCAACTTACCTTTGCCTACAACTAATTCCCCTATTGATTTTAATAAAAAACGCTGTCTTGTCAGCGTTTTTTTTTGCCAGATAAAAAATGTTTGTAGTTTTGAAAAACATTTTAAACACAAATCCGATGAATCAAACATGTAACCAATGGTTGAGCCGCTGCAACAGGCAGTTGATGCGTCTCTCTTTTTTAGCTTTAACAGGAATTCTGCTTATGCCACTATGGGCGTCGGCACAGGGCAACCTGCTGATAACGCCGCGGCGTATTGTCTTTGAAGGCAACCAAAGTGCTCAGGAAATCAACCTGGCCAACACCGGACAGGATACTGCCGTGTATAGTGTTTCGTTCGTCCAGTATCAGATGAACGAGGACGGCAGTTTCACGGAGATAGATGTACCGGCAGAAGGGCAACTATTTGCTGACAAATTTTTGCGCTACTTCCCGCGCACAGTTACGCTGGCGCCTGGCGAAGCCCAGATGGTACGCATGCAGTTGCGCCGGACGTCCGACTTTACTGACGGTGAATATCGCTCGCACCTATACTTTAGAGCAGTTCCACAGGAGCGGCCGCTGGGTCTCGATGACGAATTAACGGATACCACCGCCATTGGCATCCGCATCACGCCAATTTTTGGGATCACCATTCCTGTCATCATTCGCTCCGGCGATCTTGAGGCAAACGTTACCATCGATAATATGAGTCTGGAACCGATTACCGACAGCACGGCCACACTTCACCTGACCTTTAACCGCACGGGAAATCGCTCGGTGTTTGGCGATATCACCGTCGACTATGATCCTGCAAGTGGCAAAACCACACAAGTGGGATTGGTGCGGGGTGTAGCGGTTTATACTCCCAACCAACGCCGTGATTTCAAAATGGAACTAAAATATCCGGCAGGTTTTAAAGGCGGAAAACTGGTAGTAAAATATTCCGGCGCCGAAGAAAACGACAAAAATATGTTGGCCGAAAAAGCAATGATAGTGGAGTAGATGTGGCTAAATCAAAAACATATACAAAAACTCTTCTTAACACCTTGGCCGAAAGCTGTCGGCTGACTATTTCTATAACATTTCTCCTGTTTATTATCCTGCTTTCTTGTGCATCAGCAAATGCCCAGAATCAACCTTTTCCGCCACCCAATCAGTTGCAGGTTTACAGCATGCAGGAGCTTAGCTTCGGCTCGTTTTCCACAGGTGTCTCAGGAGGCACTGTAATAATAAACCCGTCGGGATTCCGTAGCTCCACAGGATCAGTAATATTGTTAGGTAGCGGTTTTTATCCGGCCATTTTCGATATCAGGCTTGTGCCTGGACGAATGGTGCAAATTACGCTGGGGCAAGTAGCACAGCTCCAAAGGCTGGGCGGTGGCGGCAGCATGACCATGCAGATAGGGCCAACCGACAAAGGAAGCAGCTTTGTTACCAGCGGCGGGCACCCATTCCGGAATCCTGTGGCCATCGGTGGGACGCTAAATGTCGGCAGTGATGCTGCCAACCCGCCAGGGGAATACCAGGGATACTTCTATGTTACCTTTAATCAGGAATAAAAAGCCTGCTATTTTTTATTAAAATAAAAAAATGGGATAAGAGCTATTCACCATTAATATTTCTATCAGTACACCCTTTCATTAGTTTTGCTAATGAGCAATAAATATGTCGAAATATTTTCTGCAACTTTTTATTTTTGTTGTCTTCTGTTTGGGGACACTGCAGGCGCAAACGCCTGCGAATGATTTTGAAGAAATACCTGTCTATCTAAGGGTACAGGGCATTGGCGGTTACGAAATTTTTAGCGTCTATTCCTACACGCACAGCCGGGTTTATTTACCAGTCACTGATTTGTTTACACTTTTGCGTATCAACCAGGAAACCAGCCCGAGCTACGATTCCATCAGCGGCTTTTTACTCGACGAGAACAAATCATATCTCATCGATTATCCAAACCGACGCATCCTGGTGCAGCGCGACACCATCCACCTCAAAGACAATGATATTATCCAAACCAATACCGGATTATACCTTTATCTGGGATTGTTTGGGAAAGCCTTCGGGCTGTATGGAACATTCAATTTCCGCACCCTGAGCATAGAAATAAAAACTGACCTGGAGCTTCCTGCCATCCGCGACCTTCGGATAGCCCAAATGCAAAAAAACCTGGACATGCTTAGAGGTGACGTGGAGGTGGACACCACTATTGGACGACAATATCATTGGTTTCGGTTTGGGATGGCCGACTGGGCTATTAATGCCACACAAACTATAGGCGAAGCCTCCGACTACCGCCTTTCGGCAGGAATTGGCGCCGAAGTGCTGGGCGGCGAAACGAACATCGTTCTCAATTACACCAGTAACAACGATTTTGACACACGCAATCAATCCTTCTCATGGCGACTGGTAAATAACAAGTCGCCCGTGGTGCGCCAGATAATGGCCGGAAAACTCACCCCGCGAAGCATTTCAACCATTTATGATCCGTTGTATGGTGTAATGGTAACCAACTCCCCAACTACCTACCGTCGCTCCTTTGGCGAATATACGATGACAGGCTATACTGAGCCAGGATGGACAACCGAGTTGTACATCAACGGCGTACTCATCGACTACCAAAAAGCTGATGCTTCTGGTTTTTATACCTTCGACATCCCGCTGGTTTATGGTGCTTCAGAAGTAATATTGAAATTTTATGGACCCTACGGCGAACAGCGAATCCGCAAGGAAACCACCAACATACCTTTTAGCTTTTTGCCACAAGGCGAATTTGAATACAGCATCAGGGGCGGAATGGTGGATGACACCGGCAGCTCCGTGTTTACACGCGCTGAGGTAGGTTATGGTCTCAACCGCATGGTGACAGTGGGCGGCGGTTACGAATATTATAATTTTAATATCCACAACAGCGATATTCCTTTTGTCAATGCATCGTTTTCGCCCATTAGCAACTTACTATTTACAGGAGAGTATGCGCATGAGGTTCGCTCAGTGGCAAAGCTGAGCTACCGCCTGCCTGGCAATGCCGTGATCGATGCCAGCTATACTCGCTATGATCCCGATCAGGATGCTTTAAGTGCGAATAACCTTGAAGAGCGTATTCTGAACATCGGTGCTCCTATAAAATTTCCCAATTTTAACCTTTACACCCGATTAGGCTTTCGCCAAAATGTGTATTCCGATTTCAGTTATAATGTGGCCGACTTTCTGCTTTCGGGTGGTGCCGGCAGGGTGAGCGCCAACCTGACCACGTATGCCAACTGGTCGAAAGGACTCACGCCATCGGTAAGTAGCAATTTGGCGGTCGGTGTGAGAGTTGGAAAAGGCTTGATGATGCGGGGCATTACCCAAATAGACATCAACAAAATGAATTTGATAAACTATCGGGTGGAAGTGGAAAAGCAATTTGCCCGCAGCGGCTATGCTTCGGTGAGCTACGAAGAAAATTTCAGGTCGTTTTCCAGAATGGTAAATCTCACCTTCCGCTACGATATGCCTTTTGCACAAGCCAATACAGCAGCACGTATCAGCAAGGACTATGTGCAATTCACCGAAGGGGTACGCGGTAGCCTGGCCTACGATAGTGAAAGCAAATATATTGTTGCCGGCAACCAAACCACCATGGCCCGCGGCGCGCTCACCCTGGTGCCTTTTCTCGACATCAACTTCAACGATAGCCGCGACCCCGGCGAGCCACTTATCACCGGCCTGGAGCTGCGTATCAATGGCGGACGCTTCCTCACCAGAAGCAAAGATTCGCTCACCCGCGTGATGGATCTGGAACCCTACACCAGCTACCTGCTCGAAATGAACAACACCGGATTTGAGAATATTGCCTGGCAGCTGCGCGACAAAACGCTTGAGATTTTTATCGACCCCAACCAGTTTAAACGTATCGAGATTCCGGTGTACCCGATGGGCGAAATCAACGGGATGGTGTATTTGCAGGACAGCACCTCCGTAAAAGCACAGGGGCGCATCCTTGTTAATATCTACACCGAAAATGGCGTGCTGAAAAAGCAGGTGATGAGCGAACGCGACGGCTACTTTACCTTCCTGGGGCTGCCTCCCGGCAATTATTACGCTGCCATCGACACGGAGCAGCTTCAAAAAATCAGCATGACAGCCACACCTCAACGGATCGAATTTACCATCGAATCGTCGGAGTGGGGCGACATAGTGGACGGGCTGGATTTTGTAATAATGAAAAAACGTTAGCGCTTTCGCTGAATATTATTACCTTGCAGCCGCTTTTCCATTAAAAAAGCCCAACGTGCATGAAGCTCATAAAAACTTACGGAAGTGCCATCCAGGGTGTTGATGCCATCACCATCACCGTGGAGGTAAATGTAGATACAGGTATTAATTTTTA
>SABY01000049.1 GCA_009928785.1 Clostridia bacterium
AAATCCAGGATTTTCTCGTCGATGTCGAGAAGCGACATGTGGCAGCCAAAGCATCCTGCCAGCGAAGTTGTTGCTACTATTTTTTTACTCATTATAGTTCTCTCCTATTTTTATTTTTTTTCGTCTTCGATGCCGATGGGTTCATTGTCGTATTTGCGGCGTCCGATGGGAACCTGATAGGCTTTTTCGCGCGGCAGCAGGGCACCTACAGGACAGATATCGACAGCTTTTTGTGCCAGTTCGTCGGTTATCTTGCCGCCCAACTCCGGATCAATAATGATCTCCAGTTCGAGGCCTCTTTTCTTGTATGCGAAAATGTTTTTACCATCCTCGGTCTTTATGGCGCGGATACAGCGTTTGCAAAGTATGCAACGGTTGTGATCTTTGATGATCTTTGGATTGGAAGCATCCACCTCGCGATGCGGGAAGAGGAACGGAAAACGCGGCACCATTACCTGGAAGCGATAGGCCAGCGCCTGCAACTCACAGCAGCCGCTTTTTTCGCAGGAGGGGCAAAAGTGGTTGCCTTCTACAAACAATACTTCGATGATAGCTTTACGAATATCGTTGATCTCGGGCGTGTCGTTTTGTATATCCATACCCATGGTTACCGGCGTAGTGCAGGCGGTCATGGGTCGGCCATTGACCAGCACCGTACAGATGCGGCACGCCCCCCGGGGTTTCACACCCTGTATGTTGCAAAGTGTCGGGATGTAGATGCCATTCTCGGCCGCTGCCTCAACAAGGTAAATCCCTGCTTCGGCCAAACAATCCACACCATCAATTTTAAAATTTACTAATGTGCTCATATCTTGTCTTTTTTTATTTCTGAAAATAAGATGTTTCTAATTTATTAATTAAGGTTAGGAACGCGTCCGGCAGCTTCGCACGAAGCCTTTACAGCCTGCGACATATCAAACCCACTGTCGAAGACTTTGTCCTTTTGAATTTTCTCATCATACAAATGGCGGAAATTGCGCAAGCTGGTGAGGATAGGATTTCCGGCGGTTTGACCCAAACCACAGCGACTAAATTTAAGAATCTTGCCCCACTCTTCCAGGTCTTTGAGGTCTTGCGGTACGCCGCGGGCATCGAGGATTTTTTCGAGTTTGAGCTTCATCAGATAAGGAATGTTGCGACAGGTAGAGCAGCTACCACACGATTCTTCTATGAAAAATTCCATGAAATTGAGCACGATGTCGGTGAGCAGGTCGCGGTGATTGCCAATGATGATGAGTGATCCACCGGTTGCCAGGTCGGCAAAGCAAAGAATGCGATCAAACTCGTCGGGACCTATCAAACTACCCGATGGCCCTCCCACCTGCACTGCCTGAATATTTTCTTCGTCGGCGCCAACCATCTCCAGCATGTCTTTTACCGAGAACCCCCACTCCACTTCATACACACCGGGATATTTGCAGTCGCCCGAAATGCTCAGCAGCTTGGTGCCGCTCGAATCTTTGGTACCAAAATTACTGTACCACTCGCCGCCGTTGAGAATTACCTTCACAGCCGAACAAAGTGTTTCTACATTATTAACCACTGTAGGCATATCCAGATACCCTTTTTCGACGGGGAATGGCGGACGGTCGCGCGGCTCGCCACGCTTACCTTCGGCTGACTCGATGAGCGCCGACTCTTCGCCGCACACATAGGCGCCGGCGCCAAACTGGATGCGGATGTCGAAGTTGAAACCCTCGATGCCGCCGATATTTTTACCCAGCAGGTTGCGCTCGCGGGCACCTTGCAGCAGGTTCTCCAGATAGTTTTTCAAGTATTTGTATTCGTGGCGTACGTACACGATGCCTTCGTCGGCACCTACGGCATAAGCCGCAATCACCATGCCTTCGAAGAGCAACTTGGGACGCTCGGTCAAAATCACGCGGTCTTTGAAAGTCCCCGGCTCGCCTTCGTCGGCATTGCAGAAGATGTATTTTTTCTCTCCTTTGGCCTTACGGCAAAATTCCCATTTCAAACCGGTTGGGAACCCGGCGCCGCCACGTCCGCGCATGTTCGATTTCTTGATCTCTTCGATCACCTGCTCCGGCGTCATTTGCGGAAGCTTTTTCCAGATGACAATGCCCGGAATATAATCTTCGGAGAGGATAGGGCCTTTTTTCTGGATGTTGTTTTGCACCACGGTTTTCACCAGCTCATTGCGGTTTTCGCCGTCGCCATAAGCCGAGGTGTACATTTGCTCTACGGGTTTGCCATCCTTTATGTCGCGGATGATTTCTTTCACGCGGAAAGGCGTAAGGTTGTTGAACACGTGTCCGTTGATAAGGGCGGCGGGTTCCTGGTCGTTCATCCCGATACAACTTGTGTCGAAAAGGCCGATCATTCCATCGCGGGTGACCTGGCCAAAGGAGATACCAGCCTCTTTTTCCAAAGTCTCTTTTACCTTCTGACGCCCCATCATGTTGCTTACAGCGCTATCGTTGAGATAAATCGCATATTTGCCGGTAGGCTTATCAGAAAAGAAATGATAGAATGACATGGTTTGCTCCACATCCACATGCGAAATGTCGAGCTCACCGGCAATCTTCGAAATCGATTCCTTCGAGATGTAACCCTGATCGGATTGAACATCAATAAGGATGTCCATCAAGCGGGTTTTGTCCTTATTGTACTTTTTGATGATGTTCTGAACGGTTGTTGCCATAAAAAAAGTTATTGATTATTTATTGATAAGTATGTCTTTGGTTTGATAATCAAAAAGATGAAAATGAAGTGTTTTACAATGCTGTTGATAATCAATGTTGTTAACCAATTCACAAGGCAAATCTATACCGAAAATTTGATCTGGAGACATTCAATCAAAATTTAGAAGTAATTTAAATTGCAGGCTTACGCCAAAAGCTCATTATCAGGCACTATGCTGCTTTTTGAAGAAATAAAAAAAATATTGAGGATTGTTGTTAATTTGTCATTCTCAAAATGATGCGTCCCGGTTTTTTTATTAATAATGAAATGAGGCCATTAAAATGCTGATAAAAACTTAATGTGGTGAGATATTTTATTGAGATCATGTATGATGGTGGCAGCTACCACGGCTGGCAGTTGCAGCCCGGACACAGGAGTGTGCAGGAAGTGCTTGAGCAAGGGCTTCTGTACAAAGCCGGCCTGCAGCAACATGTCACTGGCTGCGGCCGCACCGATGCAGGTGTAAATGCCCGGCAATTTTTTGCACATTTCGATTTGCCTCAAGCCCTCGATGAAAAGGCAGATCGGCTGGTGGCAGAGCTTAATCGCTTCCTGCCGCCCGATATTACCGTACGTCGCATTTTTGCTGTGCCACCAAGCGCCCATGCCCGCTTTGATGCCACCCGGCGCACATACAAATATTATATCTGCTTTCGCAAAAACCCATTTGTGCGGCACCATGCCTGGACGTTCGCTGCGCCATTGGATATGGATATGATGAACGAGGGAGCCGCGTGTCTGCTGCAACACACCGACTTTACCAGCTTTGCTAAATTGCACACGGACGTAAAAACCAACATCTGCCACGTACAGCAGGCTTATTGGGAGGTGGATGGCGACTTGCTTATTTTCACCATCACCGCCGACCGCTTCCTGCGCAACATGGTGCGCGCCATCGTGGGAACGCTGGTGGATATTGGTCGTGGAAAGACTAAACCCGATGCCATCCATCGCATCATCCAAAGCCATAGCCGCGGCGAAGCAGGCATGTCGGTGCCGGCCCAGGGACTTTTCCTGGAAAAGGTGGAATACAATCATCCGTGGATGCCAGAATAGGCAGGGCGCGGGGCGCGGGGTGCGCGGCGCGGTTTACCAACGGCGTCGCTCTAAGCGACACCGTTGGTTGTTCTCTGCTTACTGTGACCTGCCGGCTGTGAGCTGTGAGCTGCCGACTGTGAGCTGAGAACTGAGACCTCGTTTATTCTATTTTTTCAGGCTGTGCCCACAGCACGAAGAGCTGGCGGATTCTTCGAGGTGACATTGGAGGTGTAACTGTGAGGAAGAGGAATACACTTCACTGTATCATCATTTCATTATGACCATCGGAGGATGTGGCTTTTACTACTGATGATCGGAGATTTCAGTAACAATAAAAGTTTTCTTATTTTGGAAATAGCCGAGAGCTCGGTATTTTTTGTTTATTCTAAAGTAATAAATCCCTTCTGCTTTTGGTGCTCGTTTTCTCAAGTCAACTTGCCCATAATAATCCATCTCAAGGTATTTTTTAGCTTTAAGATATGGTTTGGTAATATTTCGTGCTTTTAAATATTCCACCACGCCTTCCTCTTCAAAAACATTCATCCCTGGAAGTTTGTGAGTTTTTTGTTCGTATTAGTTTTGGAATATTGAATGCGCTCCATGATATCAGGAGAAAATTCATCTGAATCAACATGATAAAGTTGCAATGGAGAAAACTCCTTTAAAACCTGAAACAGTTCCTCAAGGCTGTCAAAGTTGTTTTTTGGCAAACCTTCAATATTTTGGTTGATGGTCAATGTTGTCATGATAAATAATTTTTTACAAAGTTAGAGAATTTTTTTATTCACAAGTTCATCAGTGTAGAATACGATCATCCGTAGATGCCAGAATAGGCAGGGCGCGGGGTGATGGGCGCGAGGCGCGGTTTACCAAGGGCGTCGCTCTAAGCGACACCGTTGGTTGTTCTCTTACCAACGGCGTCGCTCTAAGCGACACCGTTGGTTGTTCTCTTACCAACGGCGTCGCTCTAAGCGACACCGTTGGTTGTTCTCTGCTTCCTGTGAGCTGAGAACTGAGAACTGCGACCTGCCGACTGCTATTTCACCTCCCCAAATCATCATTTCATCCAACACATTTTTCATTTCACAACTTAACGCTTGGTTTCGGGCTGGCCGTGCCCGTACATTTGCATCATCACAAACACACACGGATTTTATTATTAACACAAAAAAAAATTAGAAACATGAAAACTTCAATCCTGAAAAGCTTTGCAATGATGCTGCTGCTTGTAGCGCTGCACACAACTACCACCGCTGCTACCACCGACGTAAATCTGCGCCTGCGTGGCGATGATAAGATCGAAATCCTGCTCAAAGGAGCTACTACCAACATTGTGACCATAGAAATGTACAATGGTGATGGCCGGATGGTTTTTTCCAAAAAAGTCGCGCCAGCCAATCGCGCCGTGGTAAATCATGATGTAAAGGATTTGCCGGCCGGACTATACACTTACAATGTTGTAGAAGGCACGGAGCTTATCTATTCGGCACGAATCGTAGTCTGCCCCGGTGGAACGTCGGTATGTGGCAGCCTTACTGATGGCGCTGTGGCTGCAATCCTACTGCCCGACCACGACCAAGTTCTGGTGCGCATCAATCAGCCCGAAGCGTGCAAAACCACCATCCGCCTCAAAGACCGACAGGGAAATGTGCTTTATAGCAGAAAAATTACCGAAAAGGGGAACCACAAAATTACGCACGACATTTCGCAACTTCCCGCCGGCAGTTACCGAATGGAAGTGCTGGATGGGCGCCACCTGATAGCGCAGCGAAAAATCACACAACAATAATTTTGGCGATTTCTTTTGATAGCGGAAAGGTTGTTTGGCCTGCCATGTTTTTGGTAGGCCATTTTTTCACACTTTTGTTCTTTGATATAATGGACCAATAAAGAGCGCAATGTTTGAATACATTTACCAACGAAAAATACTTTGGCTGCTGCTGGGCGTGCTGTTAGGATTGGTGTTCCAGTTTTCGCTCGACGTGATTTTTAGCTTGATCTACCGCAACCACCCGCTCATCAGCCCACCCGCTAATTATTTGTTTTCGATTGCCATCACCTTTATAATAATGTATGGATTGGCAAAGCTTGCCGGCTGGATGAACCGACGGGTTTCGTGGGAGAAGGCGCCTGGTGTACGGTTTTATTCCCAGATCATCGCTATCACCATTTTTATTTTAATAGTGGTAATGGGGCTGCGCACCGTGATAAATCTCTTGCTTTCCGACGGGCAGTTTATCCGACTTACCGATGAGGTGGTTATCAGCGTATATTTTTTGGTGGTGTCGCTGCTGTTGGTTTTTCTGGACATCGGGCTGCATCTGCTCACACGCTGGCGCAACTCGCTGGCCGAGATAGAGCGCTTTCGCAAAGAAAATCTCGAAACGCAATTTGCGATGCTGCGCATGCAAGTCAACCCGCATTTCCTTTTCAACAGCCTCAACACGCTCACCTCGCTCATTTATCAAAACCAGGACACCGCCGCCAGTTATGTACGCGAGATGGCTACCGTGTATCGCTACATACTGGAGCAGCGCAAAGCTGACATAGTAAAACTACACGAAGAAATGACATTTGCCCATTCGTACATGGTTTTGCTAAGTTTGCGTTTTGAAGATAAAATTGCTTTTGATGTGACTATCAGCGCAGATTACAACGACAAGGTGGTGCCACCGCTCACTGTGCAAATATTGATAGAAAATGCTGTGAAGCATAATATTGCTTCCCTGCGAAAGCCTTTGCGCATCAGCATCAGCACACGACCCGACAATACTTTGGTGGTGAGCAACTGCATGCAACCCAAAACTGATCCGGGTTATTCGACGGGAATAGGCTTACACAACATACAAAGTCGCCTTGCGCTACTCACCGACCGGCAGGCCACAGTAACAAAAACTGACGACACCTTTGCCGTGGCCATTCCGCTGCTCGACGCCCGTGAAAACAAACTCAGCAACTGGTAAATATCATGAAAGATTTAACTATTGATACCAAAATCAAAAAAATGAAAATCCTGATCATTGAGGACGAGCCTTTTGCACAAAAGGAGCTGATGCGCCTGCTGGAAACGGCCGGCAGCAAATTTGAAATATTGGCGCTGATTGATACTGTGGAGGAAGCCGTGAGCTGGATTAAAAGCCACGAAGCGCCGGAGCTGATCTTTCTCGACATACAACTGGCCGATGGCAATAGTTTTGAGATTTTCCGCCAGGTGGAATTACATTCGCCGGTGATCTTCACCACGGCTTACGACGAGTATGCTATCCGCGCGTTTCAGCTCAACAGCATCGACTATTTGCTTAAGCCCATCAAACTTAGCGACCTGATGCGCGCCATCAATAAATACGAAAGTTTGCAAAGCCAGTTCCGCGACAAGCAGGACGAAGCCGTAAACATTACACGCTCGCAGCTCGAAAGCCTGCTCAGTCTGGGGCGAAAAGAATACAAAGCGCGTTTTGTAGCACGCGTGGGCGATCAGATCAAACATATTCCGGTGCAGGAAATTGCTTATTTCTACGCCGAAGACAATGTGGTTTTTGTGATGACGCGCGACAATCATCGTTACATCATCGAATACAGCATTGAAGATATCAGCGCGCTGGTGGAACCCAAAGATTTTTTTAGGCTCAACCGCTCCTTTGTGGCCCACATCAATGCCATTAGCAAAGTATATAAATATCTGGGCAGCCGGCTGAAAATAGAACTACAGCCCGAAACCGATAAAGAAGTGCTCATCAGCAGAGCCAAAGTTGCTGAATTTATGGAATGGATGGATCGATAGGAAAAATGAAAAGTTCGCTTTTGAATAAGAGAATGCTTGTTGCAATAGCTGCCCTGGTGCTGCTTATTGCTGCCGGATCGTGCAAGCGGGCGGTGTTGCAGGTTACTGCTGTGCCGGGCAATACGCCACGAGGCAGCACTTTGTATGTGGCGGGCAACTTCAACCAATGGGATCCCGGCGATGTGCGCGCAATACTGGAAATGGCGCCTGACAGCAATTATTACATTCGGCTTCCCCGTGGTTTTGGCGAGTTGCAATTTAAGATCACCCGTGGCGACTGGAGCACCGTCGAAACTGACGCATGTGGATACGACATCAATAACCGCATTTTAAATTATCGCGAAAGCGACACCCTGCGTATTGAAATACAAAGTTTTAAAGACCTGGAACCACTCAACTGCAATGAGATGACCATTGTGGTGAAAGATATTCCCGAAGATACCCCGCCGAATGATTCGTTGACGTTGGCCGGAAACTTTAACGAATGGAATCCTGACCAATCGTGGGTGATGCGCCGCGACAGCGCCCGAAATCGCTATCTGATCACGTTGCCGCGCAAGAGCGCCGACCCCAACATAGAGTTTAAAGTTACACGCGGCAGCCTGCTCACTGCCGAAGCCGACGCCTTTGGCCGCGAAATAGAACCACGGCAGGTGCGATTTGGCTCCGCCGATACGGTATTCATCAGCGTAAAAAACTGGGAAGACATTGGCAACAGCCAACAGGAAAAAGTTACCATCATCCTGGATAAAATACCGGTTTCCACACCACCTGACGAAAATATCTATCTGGCCGGGCCTTTTACAGGATGGTATCCCAAAAACCCGCAATACCGCTTTGCCAGAAACAAAGAGGGTAAATACCAATTCGATTTTTTGGTGAATAAAGAAACCCCGCAAAGCGAATTTAAAATTTCCCGTGGCGACTGGAGCACCGAAGAGACCGACATTTTCGGATACAAAAAAAACAACACGCCACTCGACCTAAGCCGCCCCGACACGATAAGGCTCAACATAGAAGGATGGCTGGACAAAACACAGGTCAGGCAACCAAGCTATACTATTGTAATAGAACAAGTGCCGGAAACTACACCCGCTCATGCCGACTTGTTCCTGGCAGGTAACACCAACGGCTGGGATGCTTCTTCTAATCGTTATCGTTTTATAAAAGGCGATGCCGGCCATTATTCGCTTACGCTAAAAGAAGCACCGCGTGAGCTTGAATACAAGATTACGCGCGGGAGTTGGAAAAATGAAGAAGCTGATGCTGTCGGACAAAAGATCGAAAACCGGCGACTGCTCTATTCCGGGCAGGATACCGTAAAAATTTCTGTCGAAAACTGGCTTGATATCCCACCCAAAAAACAAAGCCAGGTGGTGATTATGCTTGATAAAGTCCCTGCGAATACGCCACCAGATAGTAGAATTTATATTGCCGGAACCTTTAACAACTGGAACCCCAAAGACCCGAACTACATCCTGAACAAAAATCTGGCTGGCGAATATTACATCACCCTTCCCCAAACCAGCGATGCCATAGAGTTTAAATTCACACTTGGCGGCTGGCAGCACGAAGAACTGAATGCGCAGCGCTATCCGATCGAAAACCGAAGCTATCGTTTTGGATATGCTGATACAGTGCGGCTAAAGGTTGAAGGGTGGCGGGGGATGTAATCAGGCAGCGTGGAGCGTGGACGCTTCTCTGGAATAAATCTATACTAACATCTCGGTTTTGTTGGTAACGAAAGTTTTTACATTTTTGCCCTTCATAATTGGCAGGACAAAAATCGTGTACATCAGCAGAGGCATTTTCATATCATCACCAGTGCGCATAGTAGCAGCAGCCCTACTGCCGGCTTTCATCAGCTTATCATTTTCACCCACTAACTAACGTGCTATGAACCCAATTCTACAAACCATCGACAATGCAATTATCTGGTACAACGAATACATTGGCGGGTTTGCAATATTGCTGTTGCTGATTCCCACAGGTCTTTATTTTATCATCCGGCTTCGTTTTCTCAACATCACCCGGCTGCGCCACAGCATCCGTATTGTGGCGGGAAAATATGACAAGAAACACGACATAGGCGATGTAAACCATTTCAAGGCGCTCACCACAGCTTTATCGGCAACGGTGGGAACAGGAAATATTGTAGGTGTGGCGTTGGCCATTGGCTGGGGCGGTCCCGGCGCTATTTTCTGGATGTGGGTAACAGGTTTTCTGGGGATGATATTAAAATACACCGAATGTACGCTGGCGCACAAATACCGGAGTTTCAACAGCGACGGATCGGTGTCGGGCGGGCCGATGTATTATATGGAGCACGGCCTGAAAGACAAACTCGGCAAATATGCTAAGGTGCTGGCAATTGTTTTTGCGGTTGCAGCAGTACTCTGCTCGCTGGGAACGGGCAACATGGCGCAATCCAACTCTATGTCGGAAGCGCTGCTTGGAACCTACAAAATTGATAAATACATCTCCGGAGCCGTCATAGCATTGCTGGCGCTGATGGTGGTTGTTGGCGGCATCAAGCGTATTGCAGAAGTTACTTCACGGCTGGTGCCTTTTATGGCTGTTGTGTATTTTCTGGCCGCGATGCTAATCATCGTTATCGAATACGACCGCATCCCCTATGCTTTTGGCGTAATCTTTAGTGATGCCTTTACAGGAAAAGCTGCAGCGGGAGGTTTCTTCGGCTCTGCCTTCCTGATGACAATGCTCATGGGCGTGCGACGGGGTTTGTTTTCCAATGAAGCCGGGCAAGGTTCGGCAGCCATAGCACATGCTGCCGCAAGAACGGAATGGCCGGCACGCGAAGGCCTGGTTGCTTCGCTCGAACCGCTGGTGGATACCATTATCATTTGCACCCTTACAGCACTGATGATAATACTTACCGGCGCCTGGGAACTCGACAAGGAAGGCGTTCGCATGACTACCCGTGCCATGGAGATCGGCCTCACACGGGTTGGCATCGTGGGCGTGGGTAAGCATATCGTGGCTGGTGGGTTGATGCTCTTTGCATTTTCTACCATCATCGCCTGGTCGTATTACGGCAGCCGTGCCGTGAATTATCTTTTTGGCGAAAAATTCATCAAACCTTACGGATATGTATATGGCCTCTTTGTGTTTTTGGGCAGCATCTGGGGGCTGGATTTGGTATGGCATTTTGTTGACATGGTCATCACATTTATGACCATCCCCAATCTGATTGCCCTGCTGCTTCTTGCTCCGGTGGTGATGAGTGAAACGCGGAAATATTTCAAGGCCATGGATGCGCTGGAACGTCCTCAAAAGAAAAATAAGCCAACACGTTGATGCGGTTCACGATCCGGCATATAATTATCGCTTCGATCGTTTTCTGCTGCATAACTTTGGCAGCAAAGCCGGCTGCCAGCATGCCCGATGTAAGCCACGACACTATTACCCAGAACCGCACCATCAGCCAGCGCATCAACCAGATATTTACACCTTTTGTAGATGGCCTGGCCGATATACTCTTTTGGGATCCTTTTGCAGCAATAGGAATTTACGATGAGGTGGTGCGCGATGACAATGACAATCCGGTTATTGACGAGCAGGGTGAAGTGGTAAGAGCGCCACTAAAGCTAATCGTGGTGTGGCTGATCTTTGGCGGATTGTTTTTTACTATTTTCATGCGCTTTATCAATGTGCGTGCTTTTGGGCACAGCATCAGGATTATCCGCGGCAAATACGACAACACTTCCCATGCGGGAGAAGTCTCCCATTTCCGCGCGCTAACCACCGCATTATCTGCCACTGTAGGGCTGGGCAACATAGCCGGAGTAGCCATTGCGATAAGCATTGGCGGGCCGGGCGCCACCATCTGGATGATAATGGCCGGCCTATTGGGCATGTCGTCAAAATTTACCGAATGTACACTTGGCGTGAAATACCGCCGCATCAATGCACGGGGCGAAGTTTCGGGAGGCCCCATGTATTACCTGCGCGACGGATTGAAGAAAAAACGACTTGGGATGCTTGGGCATATCCTCGCAGTTTCTTTTGCCGTGATGGTAATCGGTGGCTCGGTAGGCGGCGGCAATATGCTACAATCCAATCAGGCATTCAAGCAATTCGCCACCTTTTTCCCGTGGATGCAGCAATATGGTTTCTGGTATGGTTTGTTAATGGCGGTGCTGGTGGGTCTTGTGATCATCGGCGGCATCCGGAGCATTGCCCGCGTTACCTCACGGGTGGTGCCCATCATGGCCATTTTGTATGTGGGCACAGCGCTGGTGATCATTGGCATGAACATCGACAATACCGGCCATGCCCTGTCGCTGATTTGGAACGGAGCTTTTGATGCCGATGCTATGAAAGGCGGATTTATTGGCGTATTAATTTTTGGATTTCAACGGGGCGCCTTTAGCAATGAGGCCGGCATCGGGTCGGCTTCGATAGCACACGCCACCGCCAAAACCGATGAGCCGGTGAGCGAAGGCATCGTATCTCTTTTAGAACCTTTTATCGATACGGTGGTAATTTGTACCATGACGGCGTTGGTAATTATCTTCACCGGCTATGCTGATACTACGCAGGAATTGCAAGGCGTGGAACTCACTTCGGCAGCCTTCGGAAAAGTGTTTCCCTGGTTTCCTTATGTGCTGCTGATTGCAGTTACTTTATTTGCATTCTCCACACTGATTTCGTGGTCGTATTACGGACAAAAGGGATTCGATTATTTGTTTGGCAAAATCAGCAATCGGTTGTTTGGCAGCCGCCGTGCATCGGATGTTATTTATCAACTTATTTTTCTTGCAGCCATTGTCATTGGCGCCTCCTCGTCGCTGGAGCCGGTAATGGATTTTTCGGATATGATGATTCTTTGCATGGCTTTTCCTAATATTCTGGGGCTGCTCATCCTGGCGCCGGAAGTGAAGCGCGACTTGAAAGATTATTGGAGCCGGGTAAAAAACAAAGCAGACTGATTGGCGTAATAGTTTTCCTATCCCTTTAAAAAAAGAAAAAGCCGAAATGAGAAAATTTGTTGCGTATCCCGAAAATGATATTATCTTTGCACGTAATAGTTTTTGCAGTGCACAACATAAAAACTACAAGCAGATCGTTCCTGAAAGACAATAGTTCATACCAAAAATAATACACCTCCCATGCCTCTCTTCGATGCACACTTGGGGGGTCTTTTTTTTTAAAGGCTATGATAAAAAAAAGATACAATAAAACTCCGCTAACTTTCGAAGACCAGTTAGTCTTGCTTAAAACGCGCGGACTTGAAATTTCCAACGAAGCGAAGGCTTTGGCATATCTTAACGAAATAAGCTATTTCCGGTTGAGTGCCTATTTTTTACCCTACCAAAGTGAAAAGGACAAATTTAACCCAGGCACTACATTTAGTCAGATAATCCATACCTATACCTTCGATCGTGAATTGCGTTTATTGGTTTTTGATTGTATTGAGCGTATTGAAATTGCCATTCGCACACAGATGATTTATTCGATGGCGCATTATTACAATGATTCGCACTGGCAGGACAATCCAAACATTTTTGTAACTCCCTATTGCAATAAGTCTGGTATTTTAGTCGATCCCTATTCCGAGTTACAAACAATAATTTCTAAAGCTAAAACGGCGAGAACTCCAGAGGCATTTATTAAACATTACACCGATTCATACCACAGCCCATCAAATCCCCCATCTTGGATGTGTTTGGAGCTGCTGACAATAGGCGAACTCTCCAGATTGTATAAGGGTTTAAAAAAGAATCAGGACAAAAAGCTGATCGCTGATTTCTTTGATGTGCATCATACTGTATTTATTTCATGGCTTCATTCCCTCACTTATGTACGAAACATCTGTGCTCATCATTCTAGGCTTTGGAACAGAGATTTATCAGTTGAGCCTAATAGATTATTAAAGCCAAAAGGAGAGTGGATTTCCAAACCATTCGAAAACAATAGTAGGGTGTTTTATTTTATGTGTGTTTTAAAATATTTACTGCTTCGTGCAAATCCGGGAAATGGCATCAAAGAAAGACTAATTGGACTTTTTAAAAAATATCCGAACATTCCAGTTCAATTTATTGGAATTCCATCTGATGGAAAAGGAAAAGTACTGGAATGGCAAAACGAACCGATATGGCAATAGCATGAACGAACAAATCAATATCACCTCCTTCCACTTAGTCAGTGAACAGTTCTTTGGGAAAAGAAGACATAAAAAAAACGTTGATACGGTTCAACGTTTAAGACCTTTGTAGGTTCCAGACCAAGGGTAAAGAACGTTGCAAACATAGTATAAATTTGTTGCAAACTCCAAGTTATTAACACAATAACCTTTAAATTTAATTCCTCAACAAAAAGAAAATCTAGCGCCAGAGCCTGTTTCATGTCACCTGTGCTTAATGATAAGACGGCAAACTGATAATCTGAAAAGCCTTATCATTGCACCCATTTTTATAAAAAGAAAAAAATAAAAGAGGGGCATAGGTATGGAAAAATTTGATTTCAGCCACCGCGACGGTTTTACTTCAAAGGCAGGCGTAATAGCTGCCGCAGCAGGCTCGGCCATTGGGTTGGGCAACATTTGGCGGTTTCCGTATGTGGCCGGCGAAAATGGCGGCGGCGCATTTTTGATCGTTTACATCGCCTTTATTTTCCTCATTGGCATGCCGGTAATGCTCTCGGAGCTGATCATCGGCAGGCGCGCCCAGCGCAATCCTTTTGGCGCCTTCAAATTACTAAAACCTGGCCAGCCGTGGTACCTGATCGGGCTGATGGGCATCGGCGCAGCCTTTATGATTCTGGCCTTTTATAGCACCATCGCCGGCTGGACGCTCGAATATCTATACCAATCCATCATCGACGGCTTTAGCGGCAAATCGGCAGGTGAGCTTCAGGCGGGTTTCGACAGCTTTCAGAAAGGCAGTTGGATGCCTGTGATCTGGCAGGTGATATTTATGTTTTTTACGGCAGCCATCGTGTGGATGGGCGTAAAAGACGGCATTGAGAAATACGCCAAAATCCTGATGCCTGTGCTTTTGCTGATCATCATCATTATCTCCGTGCGTTCGGTAACGCTGCCGGGCGCAATGGCCGGTATTGAATTCTTATTTAAACCCGACTTTTCCAAAATCAATGCGCAGGTAATCCTCGAAGCGCTGGGTCAGGCTTTCTTTTCATTGAGCATTGGCATGGGCACGCTGATCACCTACGGGTCGTATATTTATAAAAAAGACAATCTCACTTCCACAGCTTTTGCCGTATCGGGCGCCGATACATTGATAGCGGTGCTGGCCGGTGTGGCCATCTTTCCGGCGGTATTTGCCTTTGGCATTGATCCGGCTGCCGGCGAGGGTTTGGTTTTTATCACTCTGCCCAACATCTTTCAGCAGATGGCCGGCGGATATTTCTGGGCGCTGCTGTTTTTTATCCTGCTGGCAGTAGCGGCGCTCACCTCTACCATTTCGGTGCTGGAGGTGGTGGTGGCTTATTTTAGCGAAGAGCTTAATATTCCGCGAAAGCGGGCTACGGCTATTGCGGCAGGGCTTATCACTGTTTTAGGGATTTTTTGTACGCTGTCGCTGGGGCCTTATGATAATTTGAAATTGTGGGGCGGCAGCCTGTTTGGCGACCTGGAATATTTGTCTGCCAATGTGCTGCTTCCACTCGGTGGTTTGCTCATCGTAACTTTCGTTGCCTGGTTTATGGGGCGCAAAGTTGTGCGCGCCGAATTATGCAACGAAGGCACCCTCAGCACCCGGTTTTTTGGCGTGTTTATGTTTATCATCCGTTTTTTGGCTCCGGTAGCCATTGCTTTGGTATTTATGAATGGCGTGGGCTTGCTTAATTTTTAGAATAAAATAAGCCTTTGCATCTTTGCTGTGTAAAAGGGACGAGGATTTTTCTATTTTTGCTAAAAAATGAGGAGCCTTGATAAAGCATAAGATACGGACGAAGCCTTTTTTGTATATTACCTTGCGTCAACGCAGAGGTGTTTTTGTTTTGCTCGGCGTTATAGTTTTGCTCATAGCTCTTTTCCTGACCTTACATTTATTTATCCAGCCCGGCACCGTCATCGATTCTACTTTTGAAGACGACATAGCAGCGCACCACGATCAGGCACAGCCTGAATCACAAGCGCGACAATTCGATTTTTTTCCTTTCGATCCCAATCTTATCAGCAAAGAGCAGATGTTGCAGCTTGGCCTTTCCAGCCATCAGGCTGATATGATTTCAAAGTACCGGGAGGCAGGAGGCCGGTTTTTTGCCAAAGAGGATTTCGAAAAAATCTATGCTATCAGTAAGGAAGATTACGCACTTTTAAAGCCCTATATTATCATCAGTCAGGACAACCGGTACAAAGACGAAAGTGCAAAAGCAAAAAAAACAATTTTGTTTCCTTTCGATCCTAACGATGCCGACAGCCTGCAGCTTATAACTTTAGGACTTAACACCTATCAAACTGCGAATGTTTTGAAATACCGGCGCGCGGGTGGGGTTTTTACGGTGAAAAAAGATTTCAGCAAAATTTACGGCATGGATGCCAATATTTATAAAGATTTAGAAAAATACATCCTGCTGCCGTCGGTAAGCGCCGAGGCGCCAGCCATCGCGAAGTCTGTAAATCAGCTTGACCTTATTGAGATTAACACCGCCGATACTCTGCAATTGCGCCAACTGAAAGGCATCGGGCAGGTATATGCCAGCCGCATTGCAAACTATCGCGAAAAGCTGGGCGGATTTTTTGATAAATCACAACTGCTCGAAATCTATGGCATCGACACAAGTCGCTTTGTTTTATTTGCGCCGCAGGTAGTGGTGGACAAGTCGTTTATTCGTCGCATCAATATCAACGAAGCCACTTTTGATGACTTGCTGGATCATCCCTACCTGGAGTTTTATTTGGTTAAAGAAATTTTTAACTATCGCGACGCTGTCGGAGCCTTCGATTCGGTGGCGCAGCTCAAGGATATTAGCCTGATTTATGACCAGTTGTATTTTAAAATTGCGCCCTACCTTACAGTAACTAAAACGAAGGGGATACGTTGAAAATGTTTTACAAAAAGCAAAATAGCCTTCAACATATTTTGGTGCTGCCCATGTTGCTGCTGGCTTTTACTGTTGCTGGTCAGGATGTGGCGCAATACATCGATTCGGTAACCGTAGGCCTCAACGACCGGCAAAAACTGGAGGTGCTTAATAAGCATGCTGTTGAGGTTCGCAGCTCCGATTTGATTTTGGGAACCGCACTGGCCGACCATGCATATAAACTGGCGCGCAAATTAAATGACAGAAACCTACTGGCTACTGCCACTTTGAACAAAGGCACCATTTATTATTTCACCTCCAATTACGATAGTGCACAACTCTTTTGGGAGGAAGCCCTAAATCTCTACATCGAAACCAAAGATTCGGCAAGTATTGGTACGGCCTATATGAATCTGGGCGTGCTGAATCAGGCCAGGTCAAATTACAATCTCGCCCTCAATTACTTTGAAACTGCTTTGAAAATTATACAGCAGAATACTGATACCCTTGATTTACTAAAATGCATTCAAAACATTGCTAACAGCTATGTCTATTTAGGAAAATACAATGATGCTTATCAGCAATATCAAAAGGTGATTGATTTGAATGCTACAACGCAGTATCCCGAAGTCACCATCCGATCGCTAATTCAAATAGCTGTTTTGTACGAAAGACAGGATAAATTTGTGGAGGCACTTGCTAAATACAATGAGGCTTTGGCGCTGGCCGATAGCCTTTCGTTCGCCACACAAACTGCAATAATATTAAGAAACATGGGCGTGATCTATATTCAAACCGATGAAAACATGAAAGCACTGGATCACCTTTTCAGAAGCCTTTACATTCGCGATTCCCTCGGCCTAAAGCAAGGCTATGCCGCCACATTAAGCATTATCGGCAAAGTATATGAACTCGAAGGCAACCTGCACCGTGCCAACGAAATGTATGTAGAAAGTCTCAAAATTAGCGAAGCCAACGGCGACAAAAAGGAGATAAGCGATGGCTTGCGGTTTATCGGCGAAAACCTGCTGCTGAGCAACAATATTACAAGCGCTGAGGGCTATGTGCGAAAAAGCCTTGAAGTAGCGCAGCAAGCAAGCCTGCCAATTCAGATCAGCGAAAATTATAAGCTTTTGACGTTCATTTTTGCAACAACCAGCCAATGGGACAGCGCTAAGGAATACATCGACCGCTATGCAGAGCTGAAGATGCAACTGACAATGGATTTTGATGAGGAGGCGGAAATTCCATCAGCAGCCCAAAGCCCTGCAACCAACGAAGGACGGATGGCCAACACTTTATCCACTGGAATGGTGTGGATTATTTCATTGATAATTATTACCGGACTTGTTGTTTTTATCTTCGTACTTTTGGCGTTTTTACTATGCCGACGACAACAACACAAGAAGTTTTATAGAAAAATATCATAACCGAAAGATTCCTTAAACCATTTCAAAACATCAACACCATTTGAAACCAATTATCTTCAATCTGCTGCGGCAGTTGCTTTACTGGCTGTTATATTTTGCCCTTGCCCGGACAATTTTCATTATTTACCATTTTCATTTTTTCCAAGTCGAAAATGCTACAGCCGGCGAAGTGCTTTCGGTGTTTTATCATGCGTTGCCCCTCGATCTGGCCACAGCCTGCTACCTCCTGATAATCCCTTTCCTTTTACAGGCGATTCAATCTTTTTGGAGCCTGCGGTTTCTGAATATTATTAATAAAACCTATACCTACCTGATGGTTGTTTTGTATGCTTTTATCACCGGTGGCGAAATTGGATTGTATGGCGAGTGGAAAAGCAAAATCAACGTGAAGGCACTGCGCTACCTCGAAAACCCGTCGGAGGTATATAATTCAACCGACAGCTTTACTTTTCTTTTTCTGTTAATAATAACGCTGGCATTGATCGCGGCAGGCATTTGGAGCTATTATCGTTTTTTTTATAAAAATATCCGCCGACCTGCCCGACCGCTGCCTGCTATTATTTTTGTATTGATAACGCCCGTGCTTTTGTTTCTTGGCTTGCGGGGCGGATGGCAGGAAATCCCCATCAACCAGAGCCGCTCGTATTTTTCACAGAAAAACATCCTGAATCTGGCAGCCACCAACAACGCTTTCAACCTATACATCAGTATTTTCGAGAACGCCAGAAGCCTGCATAGCAATCCGTTTTCGTATTACGATCCGGCAGCAGCGCGTAGTGTTACGCAGGAGTTGCTAACGGTCGAAAAAGACACGACCATCCATATTTTAAATACAACGCGCCCCAATATCATAATGCTGATCATGGAGAGCTGGTCAGCCGATTTGATCGGGAGTCTGGGCGGGGAGGCCGGCATCACGCCATCATTTGCAGTACGCGAAAAAGAAGGCGTACTTTTTACAGAAATGCTTTCGAGCGGATCACGTTCGGAACAAGGCATGGCCTGTATTTTCGGAGGCTTTCCGGCGCATGCGCTATCGGCGGTCACGGTGCAGCCCGACAAGTTTATCCATTTGCCCGGGCTGGTGAAAATTCTCAAAGAGCAAGGCTATCATACATCGTTCAGCTTTGGCGGGCAACTGATTTATGGAAATATCAAAGGATACATTCTCAACAACGGTTTCGACAGGGTGCGCGAAGGCAGCGACTATCCCGACTATATGGTGCGCGGAAAGCTTGGCGTGCACGACGAATACACCATGCAGCAGCTTATCGCTGATTTAAAAACCGAAACGGAACCGTTTTTTGCGGCGCTTTTTACGCTAAGTTCCCATTCGCCCTACGACCAGCCAATGGAAGATATTTTCGATTGGGGCGATAATGAACGTCGTTACATCAATTCAGCATATTATTCCGACCGCAGCCTGGGGCAATTTTTTGAAGCTGCACGCCGACAACCCTGGTACGACAGCACTTTGTTTATCATCGTGGCCGACCACAGCCACAACAGCTACCGCAACCATCCCTATCATACCATCGCTTATCACCGCATCCCTATGCTATGGGCAGGCCCGGCCATCGACAGCGCCTACCACGGCAAACAGTGGGTCCAACCCGGCTCACAGGCCGATATCCCCGCAACCTTGCTTGCACAGATGCAGCTTCCGCACCAGCAGTTTACCTGGAGCCGCAACCTGTTTAACCCTTATAGTAAAAAATATCGCTATTTCGGTTTTGATAATGGATTGATTTGGGAAGAAGAAAAGGGCGCCTTTTCGTTCGATGCCGACCGCAACGACTACCATTGGCAGCAGCCACCGATGGCTCCCGACGACTCAGTAATCATACGCGGGAAATCCTATTTGCAAACGCTTTTTCAGGAATACCTGGATTATTAATTTGATTTTTGTTTTCCTCTGTTCCTTAGTGGCTCTGTGGTGAAATAGATTTTTGTTTTCCTCTGTGCCTTAGTGGCTCTGTGGTGAAACAGGTTTTTGTTTTCCTCTGTTCCTTAGTGGCTCTGTGATGAAACAGGTTTTTGTTTTCCTCTGTGCCTTAGTGGCTCTGTGGTGAAATAGATTTCTGTTTTCCTCTGTGCCTTAGTGGCTCCGTGGTGAAACAGGTTTTTGTTTTCCTCTGTGCCTTAGTGGCTCTGTGGTGAAATAGATTTCTGTTTTCCTCTTCGACCAAATACCAAAACGGTGAAATAAATTACTTCAAATTCACCTGGATAATCCCGGTAGTGTCGGCAACTTGGAAGCCATGGGAAGTAACATCAAATTCCTTCCTGGCAAAGAAAGTACAGCAGTTCTCATGTCGCTCATCCATATCCAAAACAAACTGAATCGATACAGTGTCGGCCAGAATAATGCGGTAGGTAAGCCGCTCGGTTTCCCAACCAATGGCAGGCAACACGATATAATTGGTGTCGAAATAACTATCAAAAATCCATTGCTCCGGCAAATCATTTTCATCCCGCACCTCTATCTGATCCGTCGAATACAGTCCCGAAGCAAATACATTGTTTCCGTTTATGCTGTCGCGGATGTCAAAAACAAGCGGCTCTGGCGGCGCAAAACAGTCGATGTCTTTGCAACGAATTTTGTCACAACCCGCAAGCAATGTAGTGAAAACCACAGCTACCATTATAAAACTGATTATTCTCATTTTTCATTCTTTCAATGTCGGATTAAAAATACCTGGATGGTAGGAGATAATTTTTCACATAATCATTTACACCGGCTTCGAGGGAGGTAAAGGGGCGGCTGTAGCCATAATCCCTAACTTTATTCATGTGGGCCTGGGTGTAGTATTGGTATTTGTCGCGGATGTCTTCGGGCGTATCTATAAATTCTATATCGGGCTTGCGACCCATGGCGGCAAAGGTGGCATTGGTAAGATCGAGGAAGGTGCGGGCTGTGCCGGTGCCCAGATTAAACAATCCCGGCTGCCGCTGATGGGCAGCAAAAAATAGCAGCATGTTCACCACATCTTTCACATACACAAAGTCGCGCATTTGTCCGCCATCGCCAAAATCGGGATGATGCGACCGGAAAAGTTTCATTTTGCCGGTTTTTTGTATCTGATAATAAGCGTGCATGATTACCGATGCCATGCGTCCTTTGTGGTATTCGTTGGGGCCATACACATTAAAAAATTTAAAACCCGCCCAAAAAGGAGGCGTTAGTTTTTGCGTCAGCGCCCATTTATCAAATTCGTTTTTGGAAACGCCATACGGATTGAGCGGTTTTAGTTCAGGCACAATGGCGTGGCTGTCAGTGTATCCATGCTCGCCCATTCCGTAAGTGGCTGCCGACGAAGCGTACAGCAGCGGAATCTGAAAACGTGCGCAAGCCTCCCACATTTTTTTGCTGTAATTGAGGTTAAGCCTGTCGAAGACGGTCATATCAAATTCGGCGGTGTCGGTGCGGGCGCCAATGTGAAAAATGGTTTCAACCTCTTTGTGGTTTTTGTCGAGCCAGTCGAAGAATACATCGCGATGCACCTGCTCTGCAAATCTCTTGTTGTCCAGGTTTTTCTGCTTTTCCTTGTTACCAAAATCATCTACCAGCACCAGGTCGTGACGCCCCTGGCTATTTAATTTTGATGTCAATGCACTGCCGATAAATCCGGCGGCTCCCGTAATTACTATCATATCATTATATTTTTCAAGTCACAAAATTAATTTATGCTCTGCCTGTCATTATGAAGCAGTTCTTAGATTGAAATTCCAAAAAACAAACTCCAAACTCCAAATAAATCACAAAAAGCAAATATCAAAAATGACCTCTTAACAGCGTGTTTGCTTTTTGGTAATTGGATGTTGAAAATTTATTTGCTATTTGTTTTTTATAAATTGGGATTTGTAGTTAAGACCCTAAAATTATGCAAATTACCTTTATTCAGCTTCTTCCAAAAACTTCCGTGCCAGCGGCATCGACAGTCGGCTGATGGTATCCATCCGTTCGGGATGCCATTGCACGCCCAACAAAAACGGCTTGCCGTCCGGCTCCTTCCAACCTACGGCTTCAATAACGCCGTCGTTGGCTACAGCCAAAACTTTCAGATCGTCAGCAATGTGCTTCACAGCCTGATGATGGTTGCTGGTAACGCTGTCGCCGCTATGCCCACCCATTGCGACAAGCATATTATCCGGAAGAATCATCACCCGGTGGTAACAATTTTGCCAGTCGATGCAACGATGATACACAGCCGTTTGAATTTCTGTCGGGATATCCACCACCAGTGAGCCGCCCATCGCCACATTGAGGATTTGCTGTCCACGGCAAACTCCCATAATCGGCAACTTCCGCTGCAACGATTTTTCTATGAGCAAGAATTCGAGCGAATCGCGATAATGGTTAAAGCCGCCGCAGCGGGCAGTATCTTCGGTTTGGTTATAATAACCTGGAAACACATCCTCGCCACCAGTGAGCAGCAGCGCGGTGCACTCGTCGAAAATGATGCCGACGGAATCCCACGGGTATTGGTTCATCACCACATAGCGCACCTGCCGGTCAGCGCGGCGAAGCCATTGCAGATAGTTGTTGCCGGCAGTGTCGCCGCCGATATACGAAACGGCAATCAGGCGCGGCTTTGGAGCTGCCGGCTCCGATTGACAAGCCGAAAATGTGAGCACAAACAGCGCAAATGCTGCCAGACTATAGCATTTTAAAACAGATGTTTTCATAAACAAAAATTATTGAACGGCAAATGTCGGCAAAAAAATCTTTAGACCTTTCAGAGATAGCCTTCGGCGTGGAAATCGTACGTCAGCGCTACATATTCCTCTGAGTATTTTCCATTGCTTTGGCGCAGGGTAAGATTTTGGGTAATAATTTCATTGGCAGGCTGCCTGGCCAACAACAAGATACGTCGTGAGGGTGTGCACTCCGGAGTTGGCAAAAGAAAAAGCTGCCGCCGCAGATACAAACCTTTTGCCTCGGCGTCGGCACAAAAATCGGCTGCTTCGGGTATCGGCAGTATTACCGCCAGCCTCCCTTCCGGTGCAAGCAATAGTAAGCTGCTGCTAATAAAATCTTCTATCGAAAGATTCAGGTTGTGCTTGGCCATCTTCAGTCGCGCGTCATTGGGCAGCAAACTGTTGCGAAAAAATGGGGGATTGCTCACGATGAGGTCGTAACGCTGAGATTGTTGCAAAGCAAATTTTTGAAAAGAAATAAACGCTGCATTGAGGCGATTTCCCCAGGGAGATGCACTGAAATTTTGGGCAGCTTCCTCTACAGAAGGCTGGTGGATGTCGATGGCGTCGATAAAAGCCAGCGAGCGCTGCGCCAGCATCAATGCTACGATGCCGCTGCCGGTTCCCACGTCGAGCGCGTGCTGCTCCTGCCCGGTGAGTGGTAGCCACGAACCCAGCAGCATGGCGTCGGTGCCGGCTTTCATGGTACTTTGGTGGTGACTAAGCGTGAACTGCCTGAAACGAAAAGGTGCTACCGCCGGTTTCATTGATGCCGCTATTGGATTACTTATTCAGTTCAATCAATCCTTCGGGCAGGTCGAGGTAAAGGATTTTTTTGCTCTTGTCGATTTTCACAATAAAATCTTCCACGAACGGAATCAATACTTCACCGCCATTGTGTTCCACCAGCAGCAATACCTGCTCTGTCGATTCTATCAGATCAGTAACTTTCCCCAGTGTGCCTGCGGTTTTGTCCACAATCGAATAATCGGTGAGCTGATGCTGATAAAGCCGATCGGATTTGGCCACAGGTAAATCAGCTTCGGCAATATAAACCTGGTACCCGGTGAGCTGTTGCGCCGCCTCAGGCGTTTTATAATCCTGCAGCCACACCCGCAACTGGCCGGAGCCGGAGCCGGATTGTTGCTCAACAAAAAAAGGAACAAGCCCGCCATCAATCTCCAGAAACAGCGTCTTGATATCGGCAAATTTCTCGGCAGGCTGCTGCCCGGTGCTGATGGTAAGCTGGCCGGTTTTGCGGTTGGCCTTGGTGATAGCGCCTAACAAAAGGCAGTTCTCTTTATTCATTTATCGTTTTTGCTTTTATCAATTCATTAATTAAAACATAAATATTAGATGATGGATTTTCAAATAATGTCAATTCCTTGGCACGCTCTGCGGCAATCGTGTAATTTTTATCCAAAACTTTTTGGAGTATTTCATTGATGTAGCCCTTTTGGTAATTCATACTTGTTGATTTGGCTAACGCTTTTGTGCAATGGCTTGAAGAAATGCTGGCTTTCTGGCTTTTATAATGGAGCAAAAACCAAAATTCTATGGTCGGATTAGAAAGAAGCAGTGTTGCATTTTTGATTTTTTTGAGATTCGTCAGCATCATACATCAAAAAATCTTTGTCTTTGTCATGCACAGGTTTTCCTTTTTTATGTGCAACAATAAAACGATCTGTAATCCTGCTACCAACCACTTTTGAAATAATCTCAATGGGCACGCGGTAGGCAGATCGTAAAAACGCTATGTACGCTTCCTCAGTTTCCCCTTCACAAAAAACCCAAAAGTGAGGATTAATACTTTTCTGACGCGGAGCCTTGCGTTTTCTACCCATCAATCAAATTTTTTAGCATTTCCGGCGTATCGTTCAAAATAGGAACAGCATCAAAACGCCCCTGCAAATAGGCCTTCTCCACGTCCATAGTATCGCGGAAATCGCTGTAATCGTATAGTGAGTAAAGATCGGTAGCTCCATCCTGCGTCTTATTGGCAAAATATATCTGATCCTTGCGGAATTTGGTCAAATCGAGAAATTTCGTGTTGTGTGTGGTGCAGAGAAGTTGTGCCCGGGCGCCGGCGCGAAATAGATTAAAAATGTATTCAATTATTTTTGGATGCAGGCTGTCTTCGATCTCATCAATTAGCAGCACCTTATTATTTTTTATAACATCAAGCAGCGTGAGCATAAAAAAGAAAATCTTGATGGTTCCCTGCGATTCCTCAGTGAGAAGGTTGAAAGTAACATCCGGGTTTTTATGGTGGAACGTTTTTATCTGTAAGTATTCTTCTACAATATCCCCTTCCCTGACCGTATGTTTGGTAAGGTCGGCATGAAATGCTTTTCCAGGTTTCTTTAGCACTTTAATTTCAACATCAACAATGTCACTATCGGCGATTTTGAGGGCTTCAATTAATTGCTGTTTGTTTCGGTTGGTAAGATTTTCGATGGCTGAGGCTCCAAAACCCAAATAATCGAGGATAAAATTATTGTGAAAAAAACCGAAGATGTCTTTTGCAAAATCTCTGTCCATCTGGCTGGCTCGCGAAATAAACAGCGTTTTCTCTGATGTGTTTTCAGCCACATCCATCGGCCGTTTAATAACATCACCAAAAGTATATTTCTGCTTCTTGGTTGATCCTTTTAGCTCGTCCCGTGTAAAAATCTCTTTAATTCGGCCTTTTGGATAAAAGTAAAGGTTCTCGGTTAATATCTGTTGGCGCGTAAGCGAAAACGAATACTCATACTCTATGTCGTCGATTACGAATCGGACAAAATAGGTGCTTAGCTTATCGGGATATTGATCGAATTTAAATGGTTGAAAATTATAAGTAGTATTCAGATTGTGATTGTGCGACTCGAACACCATGGCATGGCAAAACCTGATAGCCTTAATGATGTTGCTTTTACCCGATGCATTGGCTCCATAAATGGCAATGGTTTTTAATACCTGCGATTTTTGAAAAGAAAAGATATTAACTGCCAAAGCTTTGGCATTAGCTGATCGGATATTCCCTGCTCTAAAATCAAGTATGACTTCATCCTTAATAGAGAAAAAATTGCTGAAGCGAATTTCTAAAACCATTTTATCTGTAGTATTTGTAAAGGTTTTGCAAAGTAAGCAATTAAATCTACATCAAGGGGGAAATGGGGTCTAATTTTAACAAATAAAAAACCGGAGCAGCAGCCGATAATTATATCGGACAAACCACTCCGGCTTATTCGTATCCAAAAAAGATGCGATGGCTTATTGCTCTTTTGCCTCTTCTTCAGGTTCTGCTGTTTCGGTAGGTTCTTCAGCGCTGGCTTTTTCAGCAACTTCGGTAGGTTCTTCAGTGCTGGCTTTTTCAGCAACTTCGGTAGGTTCTTCAGCACTGGCTTTTTCAGCAACTTCGGTAGGTTCTTCGGCGCTGGCTTTTTCGGCAACTTCGGCAGGTACTTCGGCGCTGGCTTTTTCGGCAACTTCGGCACGTACTTCTACGCCGGCTTTTTCGGTAACTTCGGCAGCTTTCCTGGCTGCTACTTCGTTTTGACGAGCCTTTGCTTCGGCCACTTGTTTTTCGACTTCAGCGGCTCTGCGGCGAGCGATCTCAGCCAGACGATCTTCGTTGACCTTTGTTTCGGCTTCTGAACGTTTTTTGGCTTCCGAGCGATCTGTATTTTGCATCTCGCTCTGTGCTCTTTCTATCTTAGCCTGCTTGGTTTCGTCCCATTCCTGGAATTTCAGATCAGCTTGTTGTTGGGTCAGTGCGCCTTTTGTAACACCCTTTTGCAGGTGGTTTTTGTACATCACACCTTTGTACGATAGCAATGTACGAACGGTGTCGGTAGGCTGCGCTCCGACCTGAATCCAATGCAAAGCTTTGTCGAAATCAATAACGACTTCTGCAGGCCTCGACACCGGATTGTAGGTGCCAATTTTCTCGATAAATCTGCCGTCGCGTGGTGCCCGACCATCCGCAATTACGATATGATAAAAAGGTTGC
>SABY01000322.1 GCA_009928785.1 Clostridia bacterium
GCAGGATTGATGGTTCAGGTGTTTGGCGCATTTTTCCGAATTCCATTGGCCAACATCATCGGGCCTTCCGGCATGGGATACTACCAAACAGCATATCCCATATATGTGTTTCTGTTGGTTTTTTCCACCAATGGTGCTCCGGCAGCCATATCTAAAATGACATCGGAACGACTGGCAATGGGCAGACTCAAAGATGCACATCAGGTTTTTAAGAAATCTTTTGTGCTGATGACGGGGGTAGGTTTTGTCGCCTTCGCGGCAGTATTCTTTGGAGCGGAAACCATCGTTTCAGCCGTGGGGGATCCCGGAGCGGTCATGGCCATGAAAGCCATTGCGCCAGCTCTTTTGGTGGTCCCGATTATGAGCGTATATCGGGGATATTTCCAAGGAATGCAAAACATGGGTCCTACGGCCACTTCACAACTACTCGAACAAGGTGTCCGAGTAGCGGTGGGCCTGACATTAGCCATTGTCTTAATGAAAGAAAGTGTGGCTTTTGCGGCGGCTGGTGCTACCTTCGGTACTTCCGTGGGGCCAGTGGCCGGAGTGCTGGTTTTGGCGGTAATATATGGCAGGCGAAGGCAAACTCTGTTGCAGCAACAGACGGAAGACGTTACCAGTCAGGGAGAGTCGTCTCGGAAAATTATGGGCACCCTTTTGTGGATTGCGGTACCTATTACCATTGGAGTATCCATTCTACCTATCATAAATCTCGGGGACTTGCTGGTGGTGATGAAGCGGCTGGAAGGTTCTGGGTTTTCCTTGGAGCAAGCCAATGTTTTATATGGACAGTTAACCGGTATGGCAGGACCGGTTATTAATATTCCTATGGCCCTGGCCCTTTCTATGGCCTTGTCTATGGTTCCGGCCATTGCCGCATCCAATGCAGCAGGGGATCGAGAATTCTTGGAAAAAAATGTGCAGCTAGGTTTCCGTACGGCCATGATAGTCGGTGTCCCATGTAGCTTTGGATTAATTATCTTGGCGGAGCCTATTATGACACTTTTATACCCGATGGAGATGGAGAGT
>SABY01000323.1 GCA_009928785.1 Clostridia bacterium
TACGGATTGGCTATTAATCGTTAAAAAAGCCGCTTTCGCTAAATGTCATCCATGGTTCACAGCCCAGCCATTCATGGTTCATAGCCCAGCCATTCATGGCTGGGACTTAAAGCGATTCAACAACGACTCCCATCAGGGCGTTTACGCCCTTTTATTATTTTAATAGATTTATAGGAAGGGCATAAATGCCCTGCGTCTTTCTGTTTCATTCACGTAAACCCTGGCATAAATGCCAGGGCTACGGAAACAAATGCCAGGGCTACGGAAACAAATGCCAGGGCTACGGAAACAAATGCCAGGGCTACGGAAACAAATGCCAGGGCTACGGAAACAAATGCCAGCCATTCATGATCCATAACCCGGCCATTTATGGCTGGGATTTAAACAGTGCTACGGAATCTTAATGCCAGAATTATTTAAACAACATCTCTTTGCAGACTGTTCTATTTAGCGTAAGCGTAACCTACATCTATCGAAAGAGCACCTGAAGTTATTATGAAAAATTATCAGCAACTGACCAACACCGCTCTCATCCTCAGCATTGTTACCATAGTGTACAATCTTGCCGAAGGCATTGTTTCTGTTTACTATGGGCTGGGCGATGATACGCTTGCCCTGTTGGGTTTTGGAATAGATAGCTTTGTTGAGGTTGCTTCGGGGATGGGAATAATGCACATGGTGATACGCATGAAAAGATTTGGCACAGACCCCACATCACGCGATAAATTTGAAAAAACCGCCTTACGTATTACCGGATTAAGCTTTTACCTTTTAGCTGGCGGCCTGGTTATTGGCTCGATTATTAACATAATACACGGCAGCACTCCCACAACCACGCTGCCGGGAATTATCATATCATCCATCAGCATTGCTACCATGTGGTTTTTGATGACTTACAAAAGGAAGGTTGGCCGGCTTCTCAACTCCGATGCCATTGTTGCCGACGCCAACTGCACCAAAACCTGTTTTTATCTGAGCATCATTTTGCTTACAGCAAGCGGCTTGTATGAGTTGTTCCACATCAGTTA
>SABY01000324.1 GCA_009928785.1 Clostridia bacterium
TATTACTACAAAGTTGAGTTCGACGGTGAAACACAACACCTGTCGGCTACCAACAATATGATCCTGATCAGATAAACATTATCATCACAGGAATGTCCCCGGACTATAGTGTCCGGGGCATTCTTTTTACTGTTTTTACAATATCATTTGTTTCATAAATATCGAAATTAATAGCCACCGATGAAAACCTACAACAGTAGATACAATGCCATCAAAATCGTTTTGATTTTGATTTTGCCGTTTCTGATGGCAGGGGCGTTGTATGGGCAGCCGTCGGTGAACATTGGTCAGCATGTGCGCTGCCAGAATTCTGTGGTGCTTATTCCTGTTGAGGTAACCGATTTTGATGACATTGTTGCCATCACCCTGCAGATTACCCTCGACACGCTGAAAACCGAATTTATCTCTTTGGAGAATATTCATGCCGGGTTGTCGGGAGGGAGTGTAATCTACAACTTCGTGGCTTCCTCCTCTTCCCTGTTTATCACCTGGCAAAGTCTCACAGCGGCCAATATAGGATCGGATACGCTATTCGATGTGAAGCTCGACTACTTTGAGGGCGACGCGGAGATTAATTTCGGAGCCGTATGCGAAATCGTTTTGTCCGATCTTACCATCGTAGAGGCAATATTGGTTGACGGCATCATTTATCCTGCCCTGCAAATTACAGAGCATCCGCAGCCAATAACTGTTACCGAAGGCGACCAGGCACAATTTACCGCAGGCGTAAATTATCCAGCCACGCATACTTTTGCCTGGCAGCAACACGATGGCAATAGCTGGACTGCACTTAGCAACAACGCATTCTATACTGGCGTTGCTTCGCCCATACTTACCATCGACTCGGTACCCTTGGCTTTCAACCATTACGCCTATCGTTGTTTGATTTCTCTCGACGATTGCAGTGTGGTTACCGATTCGGCGCAGCTTACCGTGTCGCCGTTGATGGTGATTGACCAGGACGATGGCGAACGAAAAAAGATTTTGGCTGTCTATCCCAATCCATGCAGGGGAAATGTTAGTTTT
>SABY01000325.1 GCA_009928785.1 Clostridia bacterium
AAAACTAACATTTCCCCTGCATGGATTGGGATAGACAGCCAAAATCTTTTTTCGTTCGCCATCGTCCTGGTCAATCACCATCAACGGCGACACGGTAAGTTGCGCCGAATCGGTAAGCACACTGCAATCGTCGAGAGAAATCAAACAACGATAGGCATAATGGTTGAAAGCCAAAGGCACCGAGTCGATGGTAAGTATCGGCGAAGCCACTCCTGTATAGAATTGGTTGTTGCTAAGTGCAGTCCAGCTATTGCCATCGCGCTGCTGCCAGGCAAAGGTATGCGTGGCTGGATAATTTACGCCTGCGGTAAATTGTGCCTGGTCGCCTTCGGTTACAGTTATTGGCTGCGGCTGTTCAGTAACTTGCAGGGCAGGATAAATGATGCCGTCAACCAATATTGCCTCTACGATGGTAAGATCGGACAAAACGATTTCGCACATCGCTCCAAAATTAATCTCCGCTTCGCCCACGAAGTAGCCGAGCTTCAGATCGAATATCGTACCCGATCCGATGTTGGCTGCCGTGAGACTTTGCCAGGTGATTAACAAGGAAGAGGAGGAAACCACAAAGTTGTAGATTACACTCCCTCCCGACAACTCCGTATGGAAATTCTCCAAAGAGAGAAATTCGGTCTTTAGTGTGTCGAGGGTAATTTGCAGGGTGATGGCAACAATGTCATCAAAATCGGCTACCGCTATAGGGATAAGCACCACAGAATTCTGGCAGCGCACATGCTGACCAATGTTCACCGACGGCTGCCCATACAACGCCCCTGCCATCAGAAATGGCAAAATCAAAATCAAAATGACTTTGATGGCATGGTATCTACTGCTGTAAGTTTTCATCGGTGGCTATTAATTTTTATATTCCTAAAACAAATGGTGTTGCAAACAGTAAAAAGAATGCCCCGGACACTATTGTCCGGGACATTCCTGTGATGATAATGTTTATCTGATCAGGATCATATTGTTGGTAGCCGACAGGTGTTGTGTTTCACCGTCGAACTCAACTTTGTAGTAATA
>SABY01000185.1 GCA_009928785.1 Clostridia bacterium
TCGTCACGAACCTCGATCGCTGTTGCTTTCGTGAAATAGTTTGTACGTAGATCGACAGCACTGCCGGCGTAATGCAGCGATGTTACTGAATGCTTTCCGTCGAGCGCACAGGTGATAACCATATCTTTCCCGTGTGCATTATAAACACCATTTGCGACCATCAGCCCAATGACCATTTCCGCCCTCAAACCTTGCAGGTTTACCGCGTTATCCTTTATACGCATTGTTATTTCAGTTTTATAGTTTCTTTAATGTACTCCACCCTGCTCCAGTAGCTGCCCGGCTGCCAGTCATCAATATATTGTTGCGATGATTTTGTGCCCATATACCTCACGCTGAACAGATAGATTTCAGCCGGGTCATCGGCGGTGATTAGCGTGCGGTCGCCTGGCTGCGTTCGTGCATTGTGTACTACCGCGGAAGCGGTTTTGTTGTTGATCTTGTAAATGAGCGTCACGCCTTTGTCTGTTGTAGTTTCGAGGTATAGCCCGCCTACATCTTTTACAATGCGAAAATACTTGCCGGTATAGACTATGCCTTGATTTTGATTATAAAACTCACGATCAATAGTAACCTGGTGCGTAGCAGTAACAATCGACCTATCCCACGCGGATTGCGCTGTTGCTGTAAATGTCACGTTAGTTTCATCGTTTTCAGAGAGCGTATAAAGGTAAGTTACCCATCCCTGCCCGGTTATCCAGCGTTTTGTCTTCGTAAGCGTGCCGTTGCCCGTGTGGGTGAGTGTCGCATTCTTAACGTTTTGATCTACAATCTTAATAAACAACTGATTACCATCCTTCACTTTAATAAGCGAATGCGCATCGAGGCCTAATTTGACCGCCGCAAGCTCGTTATCAATCGTTAATTCAATTTGCCTGACTACCTGCGTCACTTCGTAGGTATATATCGTAAGCGGGTGCCATTTCAGCGATGTCTCTTTAAAAGTTATGTAGTTATATGCCTGTCCGCTTAGTTCATAGAACTTATTCGACTGCGTATCGTAGATGCCTACCCGCATCACCTCTCCAGGCGCGAAACCATGCACGCCGCTGGGGCTGTCGTTGCCCATTGCTGCGACAAATACCGGATCGGAATAAAGTTTTGTAGAACCATAGCAGCGATTAGTCGTCGCGCTATATACAAACACATAATCCTCGTTATCCGCGAAGTCGGCTGTGATCCCGGCTACTTTGATAAAAGCTGGATTTGGCTCCGTTTGCCTGTATAGCAGTTCCGGGGCTGGTGGTTGCGCTGTGGCGAATAGCGCGAATAGTAACGCCGCAATAATCATTGTTAAATGTTTCATAGTCCTTTATTTATTTTAATTAATAGTTCAGTGTTTTTTTCGAGTTTATTATCAATTCTGGTTAAACATTCATCGAGTGTTTTACGATCTACCTTGCGCTCAATAGTGATCTGAAGAATGTCAACTTTAGTCCTGATGATTTCCTGCTCCTTCTTCATTACATTCACCGTCTCCCGCATCGTCTGTAATGCGACATAAGCCGAAAAGGCAGTCAAAACAATCGACAGGATTGCCGTTGCGACGATCGAGATAAATGCGTTTCGCCATGTTTTTTTTATGTCATCCATTTATTTTATAGTATTTCATTATTAACAACTTGCAGCCCTTCCGCTGCGATTTTATCCTGCACGGCCTCAATGCTGTCGCTTTCGAAACTGCCTGCAATGCCAGCGGGGATATCGTCCGCGACTGTTACGCTGTCTTCGTTATATTCCGCAAGTGGGTCAGACAACAATTGCTTGTCAGCGTTCCACCATATTCTATATTTCTTTATAAGCCTCATATTAATATTCATTTACAGTTACCGTTGCTCCATTTGCTCTTAAATCAATCAAATCCTGATCGCTTGCACTTGTACGCGCCTCGTTCTTTCCTGCGATGTTAACAATCCCGGCCATCCCGCTTGTTTTTAAATCGGCGATTACTTGATCTACAGTAGCGCTTAACCATTTGCCAGTCGCACTTGGTAGGTAGTAGAAATGAGTTAGGGTACTCTTATAAGATTGTGAGGTATAATTCCACGCTATTGCGTTTCCTTGTAAAAGTAAGTATGTCAGATTCACCGGAAGTGCACCGGTATAAGTCCAGGCTATTGAGTTTCCTTGTAAATACAAGGTTGTCAAATTCACCGGAGGGGATCCGGTATAAGTCCAGGCGATTGAGGTTCCAGTTAACGACATGAATGTCAGATTCACCGGAAGTGCACCAACGATGTTGACGCTATAAGCAGGAATATTTATTCGGAACGCTTTTAAATTGTCAGCATCAACAATATTAATCGTATAAGTTCCCGCGGCGGTGTAGGTGTTCGTATGACTTTCATAAGACCCTACAGAATACGACACAGTGGTTTCCCTGCCGTCGTCCCACTGAACCTTTGCTGTTTTTCCGGTGTGAACCGATAACTCCAAATTAACGGTCTGCCCTGCCGCGACAGTGACGGTGAAAGAAAAGGGCAGAACGCTTGCCCCTGAAGTCTTCAAACGATCATTAAACAAAACATGAATCTGCCCTTTCGTTATGCCTTTAGCCGTGTTTATCATTTTATAAAGTCATTAAAATTCGATTGCTTTTACAAGGTATTCGTTGAGTGAATAAACGTATCCGGTCACCATCCATTTGTCACCGGGCGCAAGAACAATATCATCAAAATCCGCACCCCACGGGATGTTTTCAAAAGATACCCCGCCGCCTGTCGTGCCACCTTTGACTATAATTGTAAAATACATCCCAATTATTTCAGCATCACCAGCAATTTCCGTAAAATTCACGTTATGATTTACCGTAATATGCAGTTTATCGTAGAACTTTAAATCGAAAAAAACATCAGCATTTACACCATTGCTGATTTCAATATCATCTGTCGTTGTGATTGAAAATACACTTGTTGTTGCAGAGCCGGAAATCCTTACCCCTGTTGAGACTTTAAAATTACCGTTTGCGTCGATTTCCGTATCAACATTTGGTGCTAACCCACCTGACTCGGTAAATATAGGAAAAGTATTTTCAGCGCCAAGGACTTTACTTATTTTTGAGGTGAGACCCGTTTCTAAAGCCTCAATCGCCGTAGAAATTGGCGTTGCAACATCTGCGGCTACATTTATCACATCACCAGTTAGGTTGTGAGGATTGTTTGTCGCAGCTCTATGCGATTCATCTAATAATAACTCCCCTTCAACGGTGGGTGCCAGCCTCTCGCTAATAGTAGTTGTTTGAGTTGCATTAACTACGTGCGGGTTATTAGTGTTTACAATATGCGCATTATATGCCGTCAAATCAGCCCCCGTTGCAAGCTGGATTGTATTTGTGTAGGTCACGCCCCCATCAATTGAGAACCTGATGTACTTAATATCACTTCCAGCGTAGCTTTGTATTGCCGTCCAGTTCGTTGCATTTATTGAGACCTGGATGTGGACATTGTTCATTAGATGAACTGCTTTATCAGCATCTATGATGTAGATTCTGTTAGTGTCCTCATCGTAAATGAATTTGCCAGGGTACCGCAGGTTAGTCGGCACCTCCGCAACGGTGGCATAAGTTTGTGCGATTCCTACAATCAGAGCAACCGAAATTGGTGCGTTTAGATTGTATAATTTATCTCCTATTAAATTAATGTTTGCCATGATCTTTTTATGTTTAAATTCCTGTTACTGATAACCGTAAATTCACTGGTGCCGTTGGGATTATCTTATAAATTTTATATGCGTTCCCATCAACGGTTAACGATTCGATCGTCCCTTTGGTGTCGTAAAAACCGATAGATGGTAGAAAATTAATGTTTTGGTAATAGACGTATTCGCTGGCAAGTGTGACCTCGGATATTGCCATCCATTGCGTGTATTCCGTAAAATCGTCCATCGCAGTGAACACATCTTTCCAGTGAATGTCTATTTTGTTCGGGAAATTGGCGTGATTGGCCGATTGGTTTATTTCTGAATGCTGCGCTGGGTTTGTCGTTCCGAGCACAATGCCTTCGTTTATTACTGCTGATTGCACTGAAGTGCGATAGCCGAAAAAGACCGGAAGGCTCGGCACGGCTACCATCATAAAAGGTGTTTTTAACATATTTGCGTTTGTGTTAGATTGTACGTCGTACGCTTTAATTTCCGCTTTTAAAATATTTCCGGCGGCGGCTTCCGGTATGGTGAACATAAGGTAACCATCGTCTATGCCACGTGTTGTTGTGACTGATGGCACAATAACAGTTCCTTCGCTGTTTTCTACCCACCATTTTATTTTCGTAGCTCCTTCGTAAAGGGCAGGAACAAAATCATAAAGCGCTGTTGCCGTTGCGCCTGGCATTGGTGGTCCTATTAACTGTGCGTTCTCTATGTATGGATTTAAAACCATGTTTAAGGGGCTATCGTCAATATTAGCGGCTACGGCAAAAGCCGCATTGTTAATGTTCCCGAATCCGCTTTTTGTCGCACTAAGCACATAGCTTCCTGATGCAATATTTACAAACGTTGCAATTCCTGACGTGTTTGTGTATTTCGTTATCCCGTCAAAAATCACCTTCACACCGGCCAATGGGTCACCGTTATAAACGGTTGCCTTAAATTCAACATACCATAAAGAAACGTCCTTGGCGTTTATGTAGCTTGCAACCGTTTTTGTCGCGATTGCACTGTCTCCAAGCCTCAGGGCAGAAACCGAAATAGTGTAAAACCCCTGATCAGGGAAAGTAAATTCAACATCCCGCGAGCGGGCGTATTCTACTTCCGCAGTTAATTGGTTGTATTTCGCCCAAATAATTGTGGAAAATTCCTCGGCTATTGAAAGTCTGCTTTCAAATTTGACCGTGTCGCCCTCCTCCACAATTACAGGCTCACTACTTTTATAATGCGTGCCGTCAAAAATTGCAATAAAATCAGCATAAGAAACCGGGGCAGGAACCGGATCAGGAATATCTTTTAGCGCATTGTAAGAAAGTCGAGCCACCCCTGTTAGTGCCTCAATCCCCGCAACTATTTCCGCAATTGTTAATCCCCCTGATCCTAATAACTCAAGCAAAGCCTCTTGCAAGTTTGTGCCCTCAATCCCTTCTACCGAAACAGGTATTTCCGAAGGTTCGTATATCCTGTCATTCGCGTAGTTTAGAACGTTTCTCATTACTGTATCAGTAATTTGACCGGATGTGTTGTAAATAATTCTCTCCGCTATGTATGCTAAAACCTGTTCCCTTGTATTCATTTTAATAGTGATTTACGGTTGTATTAACGTGTTTCAATTCAATATCGACCTGGTAAAGATCATGGTCAACCTCTTTGATTTTCGGGATTATGCGTTCAATTGCAGCGTAATTCTTCTCATTTGCTGTATCTCTGTACGTGATAGAACTAACTCCATATTGCCCCAAAAGTGGAAGGTGTGACGCTAAGTAAGCCGCCTCGGCTTCATTTGT
>SABY01000326.1 GCA_009928785.1 Clostridia bacterium
CCTGAGCTGGGGCGAAATTTGCGACCCGGGCGATTACAGGATTTATGCACGCAAAATCGACGATCCCAATTGCAATGCAGATATGACCGGCACTTTTACAATTGGTGCTGCGCCGGAGAAATTTGAGCTGACTTCCGTACAGTTTCCTCCTTTTTATTGCGAAGGAGCCAATGGCATTACGCTTACTTTGGCAGGATCACAAAGTCTTATCACCGTTTACCAGCTTTTTAAAGTCGCATTGCCTGTGGATCAGCCTGTGGGCGCTCCGGTGATTGGTACGGGTGGCGAGCTTACCTGGAACAACATGCTGGCAGGAACCTATTATGTAATAGCCAAGTTTGTTAATGATCCAACTTGTCCGGCAAACATGCTCAACACAGTTACGGTAGTGGAGATACCATTACCATCCGCTCAGGTTAACGCGCCACCACTGGTGTGCCAGGGCGATTGCTTCGATCTCTCTTTTGAAATTATTGGTGTTGGCCCGTGGAACATCACCTACACCAGAGAGGACGCAACCAATGGTTTATTAAATTTTGAAATTAACAATATTGCTGCTTCACCTTTTTTGATTTCAAATGTTTGCCTCACCGAAACCACCACTTTTACCATTATTTCTATACAAAACAGCACCTTTCCTAATTGTGAAGGAGTCGATTTTGGTGTGCCGGTGGTAGTGGATGTAGTTCCGCTGCCGATAGTGGATGCCGGTGCCGATGGAATTATTTGCGCTAACGCAACTTATACTTTGTCGGGCAATGCTTCAGCACATTGTGGTTTGCAATGGACAACTTCGGGCGATGGCGTTTTTGATGATAGTACAATTGAAGATGCTGTTTATACGCCCGGCATTACCGACCTCGACAATGGCACCGTAACTTTGTGCTTGTCGGCATTGCCATGTGCACCCTGCCCGGCTGCCGCCAACGATTGCCTCACGCTGATCATCAATGCGCTTCCCGCAATAACCAGCAGCGCCGATACAGTGATTTGTTCAGGAGAGTCGCTTAATTATTCAATA
>SABY01000186.1 GCA_009928785.1 Clostridia bacterium
CGGCTGTTTGAAGATAAAGATCGCCGGTGCGCGAGCGCAGTATCAAATCTTCCTGAGCTCTTACGTAAAGCTCGCTGGATTCAGCAACGATATCAGCATAATCAACGTTTCCTTGTGTGGTGGTATAGGTAGAAATACTTAAGCCTATGCTGTTTGAGTTGGATTTCTGTTGTATGAGCAAACGTGGGCCACCATCGTCAAAGATGCCCGGTCCGGCTTTTTGCAGCAATATAGGCCCACTGCCATATATTCGACCCACCTCGGTAGTACCACCTCCGAGACCTGTCAAGGATTCAATTTTCAGATGTCTTCTATACTCGTTCTCACCAATATCTTCGGTATCTTTTATGTGCAGGTTGGCCGTGGGCGTGTTTGTGCCAATCCCTACCTTACCTGCGTTATAATAGATAAAATTCCCATTTTGTTCCCAGATATTAATATCAAGCAACTCGCCGTTTTCGTATAACTGGCCGGTAAAGTTGATGTCGCCATTTACTTCGAGGGCTTTATTGCCTGTGGGTAGCATACCAATGCCAACATTGCCGTTGAGCACATTTATTACTCCGGTTTCGGGCATTGTGCCTCCTGTGCCGCCCAGCACAAAAGCATTGTTGGCAGCATTTAGGCCTGCCCAATACCGTGTAGATGATCCGCTTTGGAAACTTGCCGATGCATGCTGACCGGCAATATTGTAGAGGCTAAGCAATCCTGGCGGGGTGCTGGTGCCAATGCCCACGTTGCCCTCATCATAAAACAGGTTTGCGCCGTTTTGCTGCCATTTGGTAGCCTGGAAGGGCTGGCCATTTTGTAGCAGGTTGCCGCCAAAGTCGATGTCGCCGCTGGCGTTTATGTTTCCGGTAGCAAGAATATTCCCGGCTACTGCCAGTTTTTGGCCGGGTGTATTTGTACCTATGCCCACATTTCCACTTTCAAAAATGAAGTTTTCATCCGCCGCATTAAAAAGCAAATCTTCGTTGGGTTTGGTTTTTATATAATGGCTTTGGTCGCCAAGCCACAATGTGGAATAATAATCGCCAGCCGATTGTATGTATAGTGAGGCATTGTCGGGTCGCGAGGCATCGTTATCGCCCAATATGTGCAGCTTTGCTGCAGGGCTGGTGATATTGCCGATGCCTATTTCTCCGGTTTTGTGATTGTTTGGAGAAGTACCCACAAAAAAGGTTGGGTTTTCACTATTAAAGCCAATCATCAAAGTGTTTTGCAAGTCATTTTCAAGCCTGTTGCTATATCCATAACCTTTACCAAGCACCATGGCATATTGGTCGGATGCAATTAAGTATGTTCCCAACGAAAAAGCCGCAGCACTGGTGGATTCGGAGTACTTTCCCAACGAAAATGCATAAACCTGACTTGCTATTGTACTTTGCCCAAACGCAAATGAATAATTGGCACTTGCACTACAACCATAGCCCATGGCTACCGAATAGCTGCCTGTAGCAAGGCATAGCTTGCCCGAAGCAAAAGATGCTAAACCATTGGATGTATTCTGAATTCCCACTGCACTGGAATAATTCAGGTAATTGATTGTGTTATGGTTACATGAAACACATTTTTCAATTGAAATTTGCCCAAATAACGCGAAGGGCATCAGAAAGCAAAATATAGCTGTGATTTGTAGTATCTTTTTCATGATTTAATGTTTATTAATGTTTATTAATGTTTAACAAATTTCCCATTTATGTTTAATTTTAATCCATCATTCACCAAAAAGAAATAAATACCCGGTTTAAGCGTCGATACATTCACATCCAGTTGGTTGCCGGTTTTGGTAAATTGCTTGTCGAATATCATTCTACCGCTATTATCAAATATTTGTAGCTGAAAAGAACCGGCTTGTAAAGTCGCTTTAATTGGAATATGTATTAGTTCGCTTACAGGATTAGGATATGGGTTTTTTTTCATCGCAGCAACAGTAATTTGCTTGATACTTGTGATGATGTTTATCTCTTTCCTGATCACTTTTTTTATATAAATGTCCTTTTCATTGGGTCCGTTTTCCACGCCATATCGCCTGCCAAACATTAGGCATCCACCATCATTGCAGGGCACCATCCCGAATAGCGTATAATTTGCATCCCCGCCATACTGACTGTACCCCAGCAGGTTCAGTGAGGTATCTATCATGTAAAGCTCAAACCAGGTAGGGATGGGGTCGTAAAATGCGCCATTGATGGTTGAAAAACCACCAACATAAATCGTAGTATCGTTTGCATAAACGATTCCTTTCCCTGGGGGAGAGTAATCCGTCGTATCCGGTTTGCCCATATACAGGTGCTTGTGAATTACCCCCGCTGTATCCATAATTTGTACGGCAATACTAAAATCATCATCATTACCATATTCGGTGGTGTCACTTAATGTGCAGGTCATCAGATACCTGTCATCTGAAATCCAATTACCAACTGATGCAGATCCTGTAAGGTCAATTGGGGTATTGTAAATGCCAGTGATATTTAATGCTGAATCAATAGTAAAGGCCTGTATAAATGAACTGTATAATCCCAATTTTCCGCCAATCATCAGGTAGTTAGTTGAATTTGGGAACGCTACAAAATCATCTACTTGTTGCGAAAATTCATTTGGGTAAAAGCGGGTCATCAAGGTATCCAGGTCGCTGTTGATTTTTACCATACAAAAATCATGGTGTGGGAAATATTTTGCGGTTCCGGCTATCACTATTTCACCAGCTTGATTGATAAGTGAATAACCGAGTACGATTTTATAGTAATATGGTTTTGGTATTGTATAAAACTTTTCATCAAGTATTCCAAGGTCATTATTCATCTTCAAAAACCACATGGTATTTTCATCAGCACTGGTTTCGGAGGAGGTCTGACCCATTATCAGAAGTTCATTGTCATCAAGTATTTGGATTTCACTAAAAAACCCAATATAGTCCTTGTTCGTTACTATTTTGGAGATGGTGTCACCATCCGCACAAATCTTGATGATATACCCTGCTTCGTAATCATTGCCTTTAATACTTCCAACAAAATAAAAGTTGTCATCTTCGTCCTGCACCCCATCCAGAATCCACTGATTGGCGGTGTGCTTAAATAGGTATTCAAACGATTGTTGGCCGAATAGAAAAACAGAGCAAGTAAAAAAAAGTAGTGTTAATATTAGTCTCATAATGCTAAAGAATTATCCGTGGATCTACTTCCTCGGGGATTAAATAGCGCAAGCTAAATACAAATTTGGCTTCATGCCTCAATACTAATTCCTCTCCTTCTGATATCTCAGTTACATCATAATAATCACAGCTCATAAAAAGCCAGTTGGAAGGTTTGTTGTAAGTGTCAGGTAGCTTATTGGTCGCAATTTCGATCCCGCCATCAACATAAAAATTCATTTCCAGGTGTGAGAGGCATTTTACTGAATCTACCAAGGGATCCACTTCTGCTGCTGCATAATACATCAGATAGTCAAGGTAATTATCTATTGGATATAGCATGTTGGGGTTGAGGTATTCATTTCCTACAAGGGTAATGGTTTCCTCTGGTGCGTAAACATACCGAAAGCCCGGTGGCGGTGGGGGTAATATGTAGCTCACAACAATGTAGCTTTCTATTAGCTCTGCGGCATCGGTGGTATCAGAGCCGGGACTACCATCACATCTTCCCGCATCAAATCCATACCACCAGTCATCCCCTTCAGCAAATGGGAAGGTAGTGCCATTTAAATTGCCTGTTACAACATAAATTTCAAGTTCGGTTTGATTGACCTCAACCTCACCCTTTTCAATGCTTGCAAGTATAAGGCCTTTGTTATCAAATCCGGAATTGTAATGAACCGTCTGAATGGTTTCAGTTAATTCATTGTACTTTAAATTTATTTCTTCCAAACTAATCAAGCCTTCGGAATCTGTCTCCAAAAATATGCTACATGAATCATGTTTTAGCTCTTTGTATGATTTTTCGGGAAATCCATAATTGTAATTGAACAAAGCCTCCATTAGATAAATCGCCGAATCCACACGCATCATCTCACCCGATTTGTATCCGGGATGTTCGCGCTGGTAATCCAGCTTGTCTTTAAAATGCACAAGCTGGTTTTGGAAGTCAAAGTCGGCCTGGGTCATTTGGACTGGCTCAATACCATTGGTTTGGATTTCTGTTTCCTGCTTGCTGCAGGAGTAAAAAATAGCTACGGTAGCAATCAGAATAGCAGCTAAAATGACGGGGAAGTGTTTGAAATGTGTCATAATCTTTGATTTTTTGTAATTAAATATTTTAAATCTGTCAACAAATGTACTACAAAGACACGCACAAAACCAAGAAAATAATGTAAAAATGCCAAATGAACTTTTGGATTAGACTGAAGTATCTCAGGGGGGGGGGGGTGATAATCAATGCGTTACGCCTTATTTAGAATGGAAATAAATTTTGATGATAATTTACTGAAAAAAACCAGGTGCTACAAAACCAAATACCAGTATCAGAATTGAAGCAAAAAATTTGCCTCATCATCAGCCCGCTTCAAAATCCTACTTTTGCAGGATGGAAATCCGGCAGATAGAAGACTTAATTTTCGCACATTTTCCTTATCAGCCTACCAAGGGTCAGCGCATCCTCATCCTGGCGTTGGCGGAGTTTCTGCTCAACCGGCAAACGCAGGAGGCATTTTTGTTTAAAGGTTACGCCGGCACCGGCAAAACCACCGTGCTGAGCGCGCTGGTGAAGGCGGCGCCCGATTTAAAACTGAAAACCGTGCTGCTGGCGCCTACCGGCCGTGCCGCCAAAGTGCTGGCCGCCTATTCCGGGCGCCAGGCTTTTACCATCCACAAAAAGATATACCAGCCCCGCGTCACCGCCGACGGGGCCATGATGCTGCACTTGTTGGAAAACCAGCACACCAACACACTTTTTGTGGTGGACGAGGCTTCGATGATTCCCGGCACCGCACCAGCCGACGCTCGCTTTACTACCTCCTCCGACTTGCTCACCGATCTGATCACCTACGTTTATTCCGGCACCAACTGCGCGCTGGTGCTCATCGGCGACACCGCCCAACTGCCGCCCGTGGGCACCGACATGTCGCCTGCCCTCGACAAGCACCTGCTCGAAACCAGCTTCGGCCTGCGCGTGCGCGCCCTCGAGCTGCGCGAGGTAATGCGGCAATCGCTGCAGTCGGGGATTCTGGCCAACGCCACGCTGCTGCGACAAAAAATTAATGACGACGATTTCAGCTTCCCGCTTTTCCATCTCGCAGGCTACACCGACATTCGCCGCATCGACGGCACCCAGCTCGAAGATGCCCTCTTCTTTGCCCACAAAGATTATGGCGACGACAAATCCATCGTCATCACCCGCTCCAACAAACGCGCAAACATCTACAACCGCGAAATCCGCAACCGC
>SABY01000002.1 GCA_009928785.1 Clostridia bacterium
GTGGGCTGCTGACTTTTTCTTCTGCCGACTGCTTTTCCTGCGAACTGCCAACTGTGGGCTGCCGACTTCTTTCCCTGCGAACTGCCAACTGTGGGCTGCCAACTTCTTTTCCCGGTTCAATCATTTTAGGGTGACAATGCTTAAATAAAATTCTATTTTTGCGCGGTTGACAAAACCAAACATTTAGGGGGAGTAATATTTAATGAAATTCATCATCACCATTGTTTTAATCAGCTTAAGCCTGTTAGGTTTTTCGCAGCCGCCGGTAAAAGTGGATACAGCCACCAACCTGCTGGGCATTTACGAAAAGCTGGACGAATATGTTCCTGACGACGTAATGTTCACCACCGAAGACGGCGAGCTGGTAAACTTCAAATCTTTGATCGATAAACCTACCGTGCTCACACTCGTCTATTTTACCTGTCCGGGAATTTGCAGCCCACTGCTCGATGGCATCGCCGATGTCATTAGCAAAACCGACCTGGAACTGGGCAAAGATTTCCAGGTGCTCACGGTGAGTTTTAACGAAAAAGAAACTTACCAACTGGCCAAAAGCAAGAAGAAAAATTATGTGGCACAGGTAAAAAAACCCATCGACGAAAGTCAGTGGCTGTGGATGACAGGCGACAGCACCAACATAGCACGCCTTACGCAAAGTGTAGGCTACCAGTTTATGCGCGAGGGCGACGACTTTGTACATGCCGCCGCCATCATGGTGCTTAGCCCGCAGGGGAAAGTAACGCGCTATCTCTACGGCACCTACTTCCTTCCTTTCGACCTGAAAATGGCGCTTGTGGAAGCCCAGCAAGGCAAGTCAGGCCCTACCATCAACAAAATCCTCAACTATTGCTTTAGCTACGATCCGGAAGGAAAAAAATATGTTTTTAATATTACCAAAGTAGCGGGTACCATCATCCTGGTGTTGGCTGTGGGCTTGCTGCTTTTTTTAATTTTTAATAAAAAACGCCGTGTTCGTCCGGCCAATCAAACGCATTAATAATAAAACCGAAAAATATGACTGCAATACCACAAACACGACCCTATGTTAACTTCTTTGATGAGAAGCGCGGCTTCATGTCGTGGCTGGTGACGGAGGATCACAAGCGCATAGCCCTGCTGTATTTTTATGCCGTGATGGGCTTTTTTATTGTAGCCTTCGTCCTGGGACTAACGATGCGGCTGGAGCTTATCGCTCCGGGAGCCACCATTCTCGATCCGCAAACCTACAACGAGATTTTTACGCTGCACGGCGTGATCATGATATTCTTGTTCATCATCCCGGGCATTCCGGCCATCTTTGGCAACTTTGCGCTGCCCATGCTCATCGGTGCTCCCGACGTAGCCTTCCCCAAGCTGAACCTTATCTCCTGGTATCTTTACGTGCTGGGCGGCCTGATGGCATTGAGCACGCTGCTGTACGGCGATGGCCCTGCTGATACCGGCTGGACATTTTATGCACCTTACAGCGTAAAAACCGGCACCAACGTTACGGTGGCGGTGCTGGCGGCTTTTGTGCTCGGCTTCTCCTCCATCCTTACCGGCCTCAACTTTATCGTTACCATGCACCAAATGCGCGCCCCGGGGATGACCTGGTTTAAGATGCCACTGTTTCCGTGGGCATTGTATGCCACAGCCTGGATTCAGGTATTAGCTACTCCCATTATTGGCATTACGCTGCTAATGATTGTTGCTGAGCGTACGTTGGGCATTGGCCTCTTCGATCCGGCGCTGGGTGGCGATCCGGTGCTTTACCAGCATTTGTTCTGGATATATTCTCACCCGGCGGTTTACATTATGGCGCTGCCGGCTATGGGTATCGTATCGGAAACCATTCCGGTATTTGTAAAAAAATCAATTTTTGGTTATAAAGTCATCGTTTACTCCAGTTTGGCCATTGCTTTTATCGGATACTTCGTGTGGGGACACCACATGTTTACAAGCGGTATGAGCGGCCCGGCACGTGTCATCTTTTCGGTGCTCACCTTTTTGGTAGCCATCCCGAGCGCTATCAAAGTTTTCAACTGGATTGCAACACTCTACAAAGGCTCCATTGATATAAAGCCCCCACTATTATACTCCCTGGCGTTTATTTTCCAGTTTGCCATCGGCGGGCTGACGGGGCTGGTGGTAGGTGCGCTGGCTACTGACATCCACGTGCACGATACCTACTTTGTGGTGGGGCATTTCCATTATGTGATGTTTGGTGGAACGGGCTTTGCCTTTTTTGGAGCGCTCCACTACTACTACCCAAAAATATGGGGGCGTATGTATAATTTAAAATGGGCCAACATTGCCTTTGCCATCTTCTTCATTGGTTTTAACCTGGTGTATTTCCCGATGCTTGTGCTGGGTATGATGGGGATGCCACGCCGCTACTACGATTATCTCCCGGAGTTCACGCTGCCCAATCTGATTTCTACCATAGGCTCATGGGTGCTTGCAATAGGATTGATAATAATGATTGTTAACCTGATAAGAGGACGAAAAGGCCCTAAGGCATCTACTAATCCATGGGGATCTGTTACCCTTGACTGGACGCACACGCAATCGCCGCCATCGCTTTACAACTTCGACGAAACACCACAGGTAGAGCGCGGCCCTTACGATTATCGCAACTACGAACAGTATCTGCAGGAGCATAACAAAAACTAAAAAACATATGACCTCAACCACCCTATCTCACGCTCACCCGGTGCACTTCGACGCTTACGGCAAAAAACTCGGCATGTGGATATTCCTTTTCACCGAAGTACTGCTGTTTGGTGGCTTGTTTCTGGTGTATGCCACTTATCGTTTCCTCAACCACGATGCTTTTCACACAGGATCGGCACAACTTAATGTCGTGATGGGCGCCATCAACACGGTTGTTTTGCTTACCAGCAGCCTCACAGTTGCCATGTCGATTACGGCGCTGCAACGTGGCGATTCAAAGCGTGCCATCAACCTGATCATGTGGACGCTCCTATTGGCCGGAACATTTATGTTCAACAAATACTACGAGTGGTACACCAAATGGGAACACGGCCTTTTTCCGGGCATGGAGCATTACAAAGAGCTAAGCCCGGGCGAATCACAGTTTTTTAACCTTTATTACTTCATGACAGGGCTGCACGCTATCCACATCATTGTCGGTTCGATATTGCTGATGGTGGTGGCATATTACATCAAGAAGGGAACTATCAACCAAAAGCGATACACCTATCTCGAAAATGGTGGCCTTTACTGGCACCTGGTTGACGTTATCTGGATTTATCTCTTCCCACTGTTTTATCTTATTATTTGAAAAAAGAAAAAAGAAATAATATGACCGACACACACGATACCCACATCACCGGATACCGGTTCAGCATCCTCATTTGGGTTGATTTACTAATCCTGACTCTGCTCACCATAGAGGTAGCGCAGTTCGACTTTCAGGCGCTCACGGTAATTGTTGCCCTGCTAATAGCCACGATAAAATCATTTTTGGTTGGCAAGCATTTTATGCATCTAAAATTTGAAAACAGATTTCTCAAAGCCGTCGTCATCGGAGTAGGTGCCCTATTCCTGGCAGTGCTCATCGTGCTATTTTCAGATTATTTATTTTATTAATAAAAAAAAGAGAAACAAATAATGAGCGGAGCATCAAATTTTGTTGAAGGTGTTGACCTTGCCTTTTATATCATCATCGGTATCTCCATCTTTTTTCTGGTGGCCATCACTGCGGCGATGGTTTATTTTGTAATCCGATATCGAAAATCCAGGCATCCTCATGCCGATACTTCCATCACGGGCAGTGTGAAGCTGGAGCTAATATGGACAATCATTCCTACCATCCTGGTGTTGGTGATGTTTTACTATGGCTGGGCCGGCTTTGCACCGATGCGCTCTGTACCTGCCGATGCCATTCCTGTAAAGGCTATCGCACGCATGTGGAGCTGGACTTTTGAATACGAAAATGGGAAGAAAAGTGATAAACTTATTGTCCCCAAAGATAAGCCGGTGCGGCTGGAACTTATTTCGGTTGACGTAGTGCATTCGCTTTACGTCCCTGCCTTCCGTATCAAAGAAGATGTGATTCCGGGTCGCGACAACTACATGTGGTTTACGGCCAACGAATATGGTTCGTACGATCTTTTTTGTGCCGAATACTGCGGGCTGCGTCACTCGTACATGCTCACCACCGTGGAAGTGGTGGACATGCCCGAATGGGAAGAATGGATAAAGACACCGGCCGGTGGCAGCGAGCTGGATCAGGTGAGTGAAGGTTTTAATGTGGTAAAAATGAATGGCTGCGTGGCCTGTCATTCGTCAGATGGCACCAAGCTGGTGGCCAACAGTTTTAAAGGCATCTGGAACCAACAGCACAAAGTGATGGTGGATGGCAAAGAACAAACCGTGACCGTGGACGAAGATTACATCCGCGAATCGATAAAGGAACCCAACGCCAAAGTAATTGTGGGTTTCAATGCCGGGCTGATGCCTTCGTACAAAGATCAGATCAGCGACCAGGAGATAGAACACATCATCGAATACATCAAATCGTTGGGAGCTAATGCTGAATAAAGTAAAACATAGCCTAGCCTTATTTGCCGAGCTGAGCAAGATAAAAATTCCGGTGGCGGTGTCGGTGAGTTCGCTCACCGGCTATCTGGTGTTTAGCGGAAGGATGGATGCCGGCGCACTGTTATCCACAGCAGGGGTTTTCCTGCTCGCCTCGGGTAGTGCCGCGCTCAACCAATATCAGGAGCACCGGTACGATGCACTGATGAAACGTACCAGCCGCCGCCCCATACCCAGCGGACGCTTCAGCGTCGGTGGCACGTTATGGTTTTCTATCGTCACGGCATTGGCCGGCACGCTCATCTTACTTTTTGGTTCCAATCTCACGGCGGCACTCATCGGACTGCTGACGTTGCTGTGGTACAACGGCATCTACACGCCCATGAAACGCAAATCCGTATTTGCCATCCTGGCGGGCGCTTTCGTGGGAGCTTTTCCGCCCATGATCGGCTGGACTGCCGCCGGTGGCTACCTCTTCGATCCGGCCATCATCCTCATCGCCATGCTGCTGTTTATCTGGCAGGTGCCGCATTTTATCTTGTTGTTGCTCAAGTTTGGCAAAGAATACGAAGTGGCAGGTTTCTCATCGCTCACTACCTATTTTGACGAAAAACAACTCAAACGCCTCATCTTTGTATGGATTCTCGCCACAGTCGGTTCGGTGATGATAATACCGGTAGCCGGCGTCATCACATCAGGCGTCATCACCCTGGCACTCTTAATTTCCTCGGTGTGGCTGGTCTATAGTTTTTATATACTAATGACAAATCCTCAGGCCAACATCCGCAAGGCTTTTATGCAAATCAACCTTTTCTTGCTGCTGGTGCTGGTTCTCTTTGCGGTGGATAGTTTGATGTAGGAAAGAAGGAAGAGGATAGAAGGTAGAAATTGGAGGATAATTGCTAAGTCCGAAGAAGTGTCAGGGCTGTAGCTCAATGGGTGTCAGCAGCACAAACTCCAAAAAGTGATATTATTAATAATCCGGCGTGGAACAAATTAGCGGTCAACTTTGAAAAAAGCCATCGTTTCGGTAATCAACGATCTTGTCACCGACCAGCGTATCAACAAGAGCTGCCTGGTGTTGCAGGAGCTGGGCTACGAAGTGTTGCTGGTTGGGCGCCGCCGCAAACAAAGCCTGCCGCTGCCATCGCGACCTTATGTCATGCACCGCGTGTGGCTGCTCTTTGAACGGGGTCCATTGTTTTACGCTTGTTTCAATGTCCGGCTTTTCTTTGTGCTGCTGTGGCGCCGTGCCGATCTGCTCTTTGCCAACGACCTTGACACGCTGCTGCCCAACTATTTGATCTCCCGAATCAAAAACATACCGCTGGTTTACGACAGCCACGAATACTTTACCGAAACGCCCGAACTGGTGCATCGTCCGCAGGTGCAAAACATTTGGAAGCGTCTCGAAGCTGCCCTTGTGCCGCAGCTCCGGAGGATGATCACGGTGAATGAATCCATTGCTGAGCTGTTTCGCAAAAAATATAACGTGGAGGTTTTTGTGGTGCGCAACATCCCGCCCCGCCACACCGCGGCTTCTGCTGCGGTTCCAGTTTCACTGACGCTTGCCAACGATAAGCCTGTAATTCTGCTGCAAGGCTCAGGCATCAACATACAGCGCGGCGCCGAGGAATTGGTGGAAGCCATGCAATATGTGCAGCACGGCCAGTTGCTTATCATCGGTGGTGGCGACGTTATCGGTCAGCTTAAACAAATGACACGCGACTTACAGCTCACCGACAAGATAACCTTTATGCCGCCCATGCCTTTTGAGCAATTATACAACTACACACGCCAGGCATCCATCGGTCTTTCCATCGACAAGGATACCAACATCAATTACCGCTATTCGTTGCCCAACAAGCTCTTCGATTATATCCATGCCGGGGTGCCCGTGCTGGTATCGCCGCTTACTGAAATTAAAAAAATAGTGGATCAATGGCAGGTGGGCGAAACCATCAGTAGCCACGAGCCACGAAGCATCGCCCACCACATCGACGTCCTGCTGACGGACAAGGAAAAGCTGGCTATGTACCGCCGCAATTGCACAGAAGCCGTAGCGGCGCTCAACTGGGAAAACGAAAAGCAGGTTTTGATAAAGATTTTAAAACAATATGACCGAACGTAAACTTCATATCATCTCCTTCGACGTCCCCTACCCTGCCAACTATGGCGGCGTAATAGATGTTTTTTATAAAATAAAAACATTGAAAAATATCGGCGTGGGAGTAATTCTGCATTGCTATGCCTATGGCCGCGACAAATCGCCAGAACTGGAGGCGCTTTGCGAAAAAGTTTGCTACTACCCCCGCCGCACCGGCTGGCGCACCAACTTAAGCCTGAAACCATACATTGTAAGCAGCCGCCAATCGGAGCAGCTTATCGAAAATCTGCTGGCCGACGATCATCCCATCCTTTTTGAAGGGCTGCATTCCTGCTTTTATTTGGATGACCCGCGTCTGGAACAGCGTATGAAAGTCTATCGCGAAAGCAACATCGAACATCACTATTATGCACATTTGGCGAAAGCCGAAAAAAATGCTTTCAAAAAACTTTTCTTTGTCATCGAAAGCCGGCGGCTCAAGCTGTATCAACAAAATCTAAAACATGCCAACCTGATGCTGGCGGTGTCGGCCAGCGACACAGCCTATCTGCAGCAGCACTTCCCGCAGCAGCACGTCGAATACCTTCCGAGTTTTCATGCCAACGACGATTTTGAAGTCCGGGCCGGCAAATCCGGTTTTTTCCTGTACCACGGCAAGCTTTCGGTAACGGAAAACTACAATGCTGCCGAATATCTTGTCGAAAAAGTCTTTGCCGGGCTACCGCATCAACTGGTGATAGCGGGTATGGATCCGCCGCAGCATCTGATAAAAAAATGCAACTCCTTCGGCAACGTGAAACTGATTTCTAACCCTGATGATGCAACCATGTTTGGACTTATCCGCGAGGCGCAGGCCAATATTCTGGTCACCTTTCAGGCAACCGGCCTTAAGCTCAAGCTGCTCAACACGCTTTACAAAGGCCGATATTGTATCGTAAATCCAGAGATGGTGCAGGGCACCGGGTTGGATGCACTGTGCGAAATTGCCGCCAATGCTGCTGAGCTTAAAGAAAAAATAACAATGTTAGCGGATAAAACTTTCGACATAAATGAAGTGACCCGCCGGCGCGAAGTGTTGACGAAGAATTATTCCAACACAACAAACGCACAGAAACTGATTGAGTGGATTTTTTAAATGAGGGTATTAATGATTGTAGCGACAGCCTCAAGCTATTAACGGTGTCGCTTTAAGCGACGCCGTTAATGATAAGGTAAAGCGACGCCGTTAATGATAAACAATTTTAAAAATTGGAACTCATCCGCTCATTCACACAAGTGAAACTGATTAACACAAAAAAATAATTCGCGATAATTCGCCTGATTGGCGGCAATTCGCGGACATCTCCCACTATTCTTACCAAACCCTTTAAAATATTTTTCTATAAAATAATTTGTCTGCCTTAAAAGTAATACTATCTTTGCCGCCCAATTGACACAGAATAGTTCTTTATTGAAATAAAAATATATTGCGGGGTGGAGCAGTGGTAGCTCGTTGGGCTCATAACCCAAAGGTCGGTGGTTCGAATCCGCCCCCCGCTACTACAACGAAAAAAGCCGGTACCGAAACAGTTACCGGCTTTTTTGTTCTTTGCCATCGCGCAAAGTAACTGTATTGGATGAACCAATATGAAACCAAAAGCACGGCAATTAGTTAATTAGAAAAAACTGCACCTATGTCACACAAAGCCGGATTTGTAAACCTGCTCGGAAAACCCAACGTGGGCAAATCGACGCTACTCAACGCGCTGGTGGGCGAAAAACTGTCGGTGATCACCAACAAAGCACAGACTACACGCCACCGCATCAAAGGCATCGTGAGTACCGACGAATATCAAATCGTGTTTTCTGACACCCCCGGCATCCTGCAACCTCACTATAAACTACACGAGTCGATGATGGACCAGGTGCGCGAAGCACTTGAGGATGCCGACATTGTGGTGTATATCGTGGAACCCGGCGAGAAAGAGCCGGCAGAAGGAATCAAGTCGCTCGAAGCAGAAAAAGGCCAGCAACTGATTGTGGTGATTAATAAAGTGGACACACAAAAGCAGGAGCAGGTGCAGCAAGCCATCAACCACTGGACTGACGTTTTTCCACAGGCTACCGTAATTCCGGTGTCGGCGTTGCACAATTTCAACATCGCGGCAGTGCTCGAAAACATCGTTGCCAGGCTTCCCGAACATGCTGCTTATTATCCCAAAGATGAACTCACCGACAAAAGCTATCGTTTTTTTGTAGCAGAGATCGTCCGCGAGAAAGCCTTGCTGCTCTACCGCAAAGAAGTACCGTATGCCGTTGAGGTGGTGGTAGATCAGTTTAAAGAAACGGAGAACCTGGTGCACATCGAAGCATTTGTTTATGTGGCGCGTGAAACGCAAAAAATCATTATACTGGGTAAAGGTGGCAAAGCCATCAAGCAGTTGGGAACGCTGGCGCGAAAAGACATCGAAGAGTTTCTGGGCAAGAGAGTTTATCTGCAGTTGAGTGTAAAAGTGGACAAAGACTGGCGCGACAACGATCAAGCCCTGCGACGCTTTGGATATGCTCAATAACATACCCGGACATGCTGCGACAAAGATTTTTAATTTTTAATATTATAAAAAATAGAACATGGCAAATATTCTGGCAATAGTAGGTCGGCCTAATGTTGGCAAATCGACGCTTTTCAACAGGCTCACCGGAGAACGTGCTGCCATCGTGGAAGAAACCAGCGGCGTGACGCGCGACCGCCACTACGGGCAAAGCGATTGGAACGGCAAGCGGTTTTCGGTGATCGATACCGGCGGCTATGTGATAGGCTCCGACGACATCTTTGAAGAGGAAATCCGCAAACAGGTTGACCTGGCCATGCACGAAGCCGACGTGATACTAATGGTGGTTGATGCCCGCGAAGGGCTTACGGCACTGGATGAAGACGTGGCCGACATACTGCGCCGCTCGCCAAAGAAAGTTTTTGTGGCAGTAAATAAAGTAGATGTTCCTAAAAATGTGCACGAAATAGCCGAATTTTATGCCATGGGGCTTGATGGCATTTTCCCGGTATCGGCCATCAATGGGGGTGGCACCGGCGAGCTTCTCGATGAGATTGTACAGCATTTTGAAGAAATCCCCGACGACAACCTGGACGACCTGCCACGCTTTGCGGTAATCGGACGCCCCAATGTGGGCAAGTCGTCGTTCATCAACGCATTGCTTGGCGACCAGCGCAACATCGTTACCGACATTCCCGGCACCACCCGCGACGCCGTCAACACGCGCTACAATAGCTTTGGCTTCGACTTCTACCTGGTTGATACCGCCGGTTTGCGCAAGAAAAGCCGCGTCCACGAAAACATTGAGTTTTACTCGGTGATGCGCTCAATACGCGCCATCGAAAATAGCGACGTGTGCCTGCTTATGGTGGATGCTACCACCGGCTTCGAAGCCCAGGACATCAACATCCTTCACCTGATAGAGAAAAACAGAAAAGCGGTGGTGATGGTGGTAAATAAGTGGGATTTGGTAGAGAAAGCCTCTAATACGCATCTTGATTTTGAAAACGAAATTCGTAAAAAAACGGCTCCCTTCACCGATTATGAAATCGTGTTTACCTCGGTCATCAAGAAGCAGCGCATCTTCAAAGCACTGGAAGCCGCCAACGAGGCGTATCAAAACAGCCGCCGACGCATAGCCACTTCCAAGCTCAACGACCTCCTGCTTCCCATTATCGAAACCTCGCCGCCTCCTGCTATTAAAGGTAAGTATGTGAAGATAAAATACATCACACAATTGCCAACTAAATTTCCTGCGTTTGCTTTTTATTGCAACTCGCCGCAGTACATTAAGGAGCCTTATACGCGGTTTATGGAAAATACGATTCGCAAGCACTTCGACTTCAAAGGCATCCCGGTGCAAATTTATTTTAGAAATAAATAAACCGTCGTCAGTGGTATGTCCGAAGGGGTGAGAATAGATAAATGGCTGTGGGCTGTGCGGGTTTTCAAAACAAGAAGTATGGCCTCAGAGGCTTGTCGCACTGGTAAAGTGACCATTGCCGGTCAACCGGTAAAACCTTCGCGCGACACCAAATTAGGCGACGAAGTGGCAATAAAAATAAGCCCGCAACTAACGCGTACGCTACGCGTGAAGGAACTTTTGCAAAACAGGGTTGCTGCGCGTTTGGTTCCCGAATTTGCCGACGACCTCACTCCTCCCGAAGCATACGAGCATCTCAAAATGATCAGTCAGCTCAACTACGAGCGCCGTGACCGGGGAGCCGGAAGACCTACCAAAAAGGAACGCCGCGACATCGACAGGCTCAAAGAAGAAGAATAAAGAAAATCCGCAAATGACTATTAAACAAATCACAAATTGAAATAAAGCAAATCACAAATGAATTCCAGTAGCCAATTTTTAAAATTTCAAGTGGCGCGTCAGTGATTAACATTGCTTATCCGGAGTTTGTATTAATTGATATTTGTAATTTATTTGCTTTTTGAAATTTGCTTTTTGATGTTTTTTAGTGAACACTGACGCTCATCTACAGGACTTTAGAACTATGCTTACGCAACGACAGCTTTTTTTTGAACATGTGGCGCTACCCTCGCTCTTTCCGATGGGACTTGAGATAGTTTCGGCGGAAGGCATCTATATGACCAACTCCGATGGAAAACGCTACACCGATCTGGTTTCGGGCGTATGCGTTACCAATCTGGGGCATCGCCACCCGGCTATAGTGCAGGCGGTAAAAGAGCAGGTGGACAAATACATGCACCTGATGGTGTATGGCGAGTTTATCCAGTCGCCACAGGTAAAGCTGGCACATTTGCTTACGCAGATGTTGCCACCGTCGCTCAACTCGGTTTATTTTGTCAATTCGGGCAGCGAAGCGGTGGAGGGCGCGCTAAAGCTTGCCAAACGCACCACTGGGCGCTCCCGCCTGGTCGGCTTCCTGGATAGCTATCACGGCGGAACCCACGGCGCTTATAGCATGTTGGGCAACGAACAACTCAAAAACGCCTATCGCCCGCTGCTGCCCGATATCGAATTTCTTCGTTTTAATAATCACGACGACCTAAAAAGGATAGACCCAAAAACAGCTTGTGTGCTGGCAGAGCCTGTGCAAGCCGAAGCCGGCATCATCGTGCCCGATCAGGAATATATGGTGGCTTTGCGCCAACGCTGCAACGAAACCGGCACACTGCTGATTTTTGACGAAATACAAACGGGCTTTGGCCGCACCGGAAAACTATTTTGTTTCGAACATTACGGCATCGTGCCGGATATCATGTGCCTGGCCAAGGGCATGGGCGGCGGCATGCCCATCGGCGCCTTTGTAGCCGACAAAAAGTTGATGCGCGCATTTACCAACAATCCTGATTTTGGTCACATCACCACTTTTGGCGGACATCCTGTGAGTGCCGCGGCCGCTCTGGCCAACCTGCAAGTGCTTACCGAAAACCCTGAACTGATAGCCGAAGCGGACGAAAAAGGAGCGCTGTTTGAGAGAGTGCTAACTGCACATCCGGCTGTTATAAAAGTTCGCCGCAAAGGCCTGCTGATGAGCATTGAACTGAAATCGACAGAAACGAATGCCCAAGCCATGAAACTCCTTCTCGAAGAAGGCCTCATTACCGACCCTTTCTTTTTTATGCCGCAGGCCTTTCGCATAGCACCGCCGCTCATCATCACCCGACAACAGATCGGCGAGAGTATCGATAAGATTCTGCAAGTGCTCGACAAATTGTAGTGGAATACGCGGCAGAATTTGAGGCTTTATGGCGAACATTTGCAGAACGAACAAAATTGGGCGATTGTGAAATTCATGGCTCTGATATAAAATTTTGTGGCCATCTGATCACTAACCCCGGCCTTTAGGCCGGAGCCAATAATAGGCAAAAACATTTCAGTAAGCTCTATTCCAAATAAATAGAAATGCTATGATGGGTTCATGGAAAGAAATTGATATAAAAATATTGCGGGCTAAAGCCCGCAGGTTTCTGACCGGGCTATCTGACTCCGCCCTGAAGGGCGGGATTATTGACATGTTGCAGATGAGCTACACACAATAGGTAATATCTGAGCTAAATTCATTGCTGTTGAGTAAAAACCGAAATCTTATCGACAGCACTAAAACAGTATTTTTGCACCGGAATATTCAAAAATTGAAATTATGAACTGGTTGTTGCCGGCAATACTTACGGCCATATTTTATGGCACTTACAACGTCTTTATCAAACTCGCCTCCGGACACATTCATCAGATCGCCGGGGCGCTGATTCTGCAAATCGTAGCAGCGCTGCTGGGAGCCGGCGTGTTGTTATTTTTAAAAGTAAAAGAAGTTCCGCTCGAAATTTCTTCCCGTGGCGTGTGGTATGCGGTATTGGCGGGAGTATTCGTTGGTCTGGCCGAGATATTTTCGTTTGTGGTTTTCGCTAAAGGCGTCGATGCCTCTACCGGTATTCCTATCATCATAGGAGGATCGGTGGTGGTAGGAGCTGTGATAGGATTTCTGTTTCTCAAAGAGTCGCTGCCTCCCACGCAATTGGTCGGACTACTTTTGATAGTGGCAGGCGTGGTTTTGGTATCACGATGAAAACAGGTGTAGCTCATCCTAAACCAATAGCGCTTCTTGTTGTTACATACAAGTATTTCTAAATTCCAATTTCCAAATTCCAATTTCTAACTTCTAAATTCTAATCTCTAACTTCTAACTTCTAATCTCTAACTTCTAATTTCTAATCTCTAACTTCTAATCTCTAACTTCTAAATTCTAAATTCTAATCTCTAACATCTAACTTCTAACTTCTAACTTCTAACCTCTATCCTCTTATTAATATGTTAACAAATCGACAATCAGGAATCATTTTTATGATATTCATAGCGCTGCTGCTGGTCACTGCGTGCCACCAGGCCGGCAACCAAGGCCAGCAGCGTGGTGGCAACAACCAACCCCAACCCTACCCAGTAATAGAAATCCCACGCATGACGCTTACCACCTTCCGCTCGTACCCGGCCAACATCGAGGGCATTAGCACCAGCGAAGTACGCGCCAAGGTGCCCGGATATATCACCAATGTTTTGGTGGAAGAAGGCCAGCAAGTGCGCAAAGGACAAGTACTTTTTGAGTTGGAAACGCAGTCGCTGTCGGCGGAAGCTGATGCGCTGAAAGCCAATGTGGACGCCGCCCAGCTCGAAGTGGACAAGCTAAAGCCGCTGGTTGAGCAGGACATCGTAAGCCCTGTGCAATTGCGCACCGCCCAGGCACGGCTGGCACAGGCTGAGAGCAGCTACCAGAGTGCCATAGCCAGCATCGGCTACGCCCGCATCAAAAGTCCGGTTGACGGCGTGGTGGGAACTATCCATTACCGCAAAGGTTCGCTGGTAAACGCACAAGACCGGATGCCACTCACACGCGTATCGGCCATAGGAAAAGTTTTTGCGCGCTTTGCCATGAATGAAAAGGATTTTCTCACATTTATGAATTCCGCCGACGGCAGCACACTCGATGAAAAAATTAATAATAAACCAAAAGTGAAGCTGCTGCTTGCCAATGGCATGACGTACAATCATGAAGGCGTCATCGAAACCGTGTCTGGCGACATCGACCCACTTACCGGTACCGTGTCGTTCCGCGCCACTTTCGACAATCCCGAAGGTTTGCTGCGCGACGGAAGCAGTGGCACCGTGCTGGTTCCGGAATACTTTAAAAATGCCCCCGTGGTGCCAGCCTTATCTACTTTTGAACAACAAAATAAAACGCTTGTGTATGTTGTAAAAGGCGACACATTGGTGGCGGCTGCTATCGACGTCCTGGCTGAAGTTGATAAACTCTACGTGATCGGCCAAGGCACAGTGGGCGCCGGTACTATCATCCTGGCCAAAGGCGCCAACAAGCTGCGTCCCGGCACCCGCATCATACCGCAGCAGGTGCCCATCGACAGCATCACCCAATCTTTTACAACCGTTTTTTAAAACAAGTCTATGTTAAAATTTTTTATCGACAGGCCGGTTTTCTCCACCGTCATCAGTATCCTGCTGGTAATTTTGGGATTGTTAGGACTGGAGCGTTTGCCTGTAACACAATATCCCGACATTGCTCCGCCTACGGTGCAGGTGTCGGCAGGTTATCCGGGCGCCAACGCCGAAACCATCCTTGAAAGTGTTATCATCCCCCTCGAAGAAGAGATCAATGGCGTGGAAGGCATGACCTACATCACCTCCAGTGCCAGCAACAACGGGCGCGCCAGCATTCAGGTTTTTTTCGAGCAGGGCTACGATGCCGATATAGCTTCCGTTAATGTGCAAAATCGCGTTTCGGCGGCCAACTCGGTGCTGCCTGCCGAAGTAATTCGTTCCGGAATCACCGTTTCGAAAAGATTAAACTCCGCGTTGCTTTACGCTGCACTATATTCGTCCAACCCTGACTACGACGACACGTTTATTCAGAATTATCTTAACATCCATGTCAAACCGGAGCTTCAACGTATCAAAGGCGTTGGCGAAGTAGGCGTTTTTGGCGGGAAAGATTACGCCATGCGGGTGTGGCTCGACCCGACAAAAATGGCCAACTACGGTTTGATTCCCGCCGACGTGATCAATGCCATCGGCGAGCAAAGCCTCGAAGCTGCTGCCGGCGCGCTGGGACAAAATGCCGGCGAATCGTTTGAGTATGTCATCAAATACAAAGGGCGTTACAAAACTGCCGAAGAATATCAGGACATCATCATCCGCGCACTGGGCGATGGACGATATTTGCGTGTAAAAGATGTGGCTACCGTGGAGCTTGATGCTTTTAGCTACAGCACCCTGTCGCAGGCACTTGGCAATCCATCCATCAGCTTTGGAATTTACCAGACGCCCGGCTCCAACGCACAGGAAATCATTGAGGAAATCCACGAAACGCTACAGGAGCTGCGCAAAGATTTCCCGGAAGGAATCGACTATGTGGTGAATTACGATACCAATCGTTTTTTGACGGCTTCCATCGGCAAAGTACGCACCACGCTCATCGAAGCTTTTTTGCTGGTGTTTCTGGTGGTGTTCGTGTTCCTTCAGGATTTCCGTTCTACGCTTATCCCGGCCATAGCCGTTCCGGTGTCGATTATCGGTACCTTCTTTTTCCTGGGGCTTTTTGGCTATTCCATCAATCTGCTCACACTTTTTGCGCTGGTGCTGGCCATCGGTATTGTGGTGGACGATGCCATTGTGGTGGTGGAGGCGGTACATGCCAAGCTCGAAGGCGGCGCCACCAGTGCACGCGATGCCAGCGTGAGCGCCATGAACGAGATTTCCGGCGCCATTGTATCCATCACATTGGTAATGGCCGCCGTTTTTATCCCCATCACTTTCATAAAGGGACCGACGGGAGTTTTTTATGAGCAATTTGGCGTTACGCTTATCATAGCTATCCTCATCTCCGCCGTAAATGCACTTACACTTAGCCCGGCGCTTAGCGCAATATTTTTGAAACCTCAGCATGAATCCCGGCAAAAGAAAAAATTCCTGCGGCGGTTTTATGAATTGTTTAATGCAGGTTTTAATGCAGGAAAAGCAAAATATGGACGCACGCTGGGATTTATAACGCGCCACAAATGGATTGTTCCTGCAGTGCTTATCATCGCGGCTGCTTCGATAGTATTTCTCGACAGCAGCCTGCCCAAGGGATTTGTACCAACAGAGGATCGGGGTGTTATTTTTATGAACGGAGAACTGCCGCTGGCGGCATCGCTCGATCGTTCTTATGAAGTAACGCAGCAGCTTTACGAACGCATCAAAGATATCGAAGGCATCAATTCGGCCACACTCATTGCCGGACGAAATTTCTTTTCGGGTGCCGGCAGCTCCTACATCATGGGATTTATAAATCTAAAAAACTGGGACGAACGCGAAACCGAGGAAAGCTCTGTGGAAGGCATTCAGGGGCAATTGTTCCGTGCTGCTGCCTCGCTGAGCGACGCCAAAATCATCTTTTTTACGCCCTCAAGCATTCCCGGCTTTGGCAGTGTGGATGGTTTTGAGATGCAACTCCTCGACCGCACCTCCGGCGATTTGAAAGACCTCGATGAAACGGCTGGCGCTTTTACCAGAGAATTGATGCAGCAACCCGAAATCGGCTTTGCCTCCGATCCATTCAGCACCGACTATCCGCAACTACAAATGGAGATAGACGTGGCGCGCGCCAAGGAATCAGGCGTATCGGTGAACGACATCCTACGCACCCTGCAAGGTTATGTGGGTGGATATTACACTACAAACTTCAGCCGCTTTGGCAAGCAATTCCGTGTGCAGGTGCAGGCGCTCCCCGAGGACAGGGTGAATACCGAAAGTCTCAACAGCATGTTTGTAAAAACCCGCGACGGCAGCATGACGCCGGTGTCGGCATTTGTGACGCTGCAACGCATTTATGGCCCACAAACTGTTACCCGCTTCAACCTTTTTAATTCGGTAGCTATTAATGGCACTTCCGCTCCGGGCTACAGCTCCGGCGACGCCATCGATGCCATCCGGCGTGTGGCTGAACGCTCACTTCCCAACGAATATCAAATAGCTTTCTCCGGTCTTACCCGCGAAGAAATCGCTGCCGGCGGACAGGCCATCCTTATCTTTTTCCTGAGCATCTTGTTTGTATATTTCCTTTTGGCGGCGCAATACGAAAGTTACATTCTGCCGTTGGCGGTAATTCTTTCGCTGCCCATAGGGGTGGCCGGAGCTTACGCCAGCACCTGGATTGCCGGGTTGGAAAACAATATTTATTTTCAAATTGGATTAATAATGCTGGTGGGCTTGTTAGCCAAAAACGCAATCCTCATCGTGGAATTTGCGCTGCAGCGACGCCGCCAGGGCATGAGTATCGTCAAGGCAGCCATCGACGGCGCTACGGTGCGTCTGCGCCCCATTTTGATGACTTCGTTTGCTTTTATTTTTGGGATGTTGCCGCTGGTATTGGCCGGTGGCGTGGGCGCCCAGGGCAACCGTTCGATAGGCACGGGTGCTGCCGGTGGTTTGTTGGTAGGAACCGTTATCGGAATATTGGTGATTCCAACGCTTTTTGTCGCCTTCCAGTGGCTACACGAAAAGCTGGCAAAGAAACCTATGATACAATCTGTAAAAACTGCTGACTGATGAAACGACAGATAACTTTTGGAATAGCAATTTTGGGGTTAATAACGCAGCAGGCCTGTTTTGTGGCGCGCGATTACACACGTCCCGAAATGTTCGACGAAATGGGTTTCCGCGCCGATACTGCTAACATGGACACGCTTACCATGGCCGCCATAGCGTGGCGCGACTTTTTCAACGACCCCATTTTACAATCTTACATCGAAGAGGGTTTACAAAACAACCTGGACATACGCACAGCGCTTGCGCAAATAGCTGCTGCCGAAGCCTGGCTGCGACAGGGAAAGGCCGGCAGTCTGCCCACCCTCAATGCCAATGCTACGGCGTCGCATTTCGAATTTTCAGAAAACGGACAATCACGCGGTGCCGGGTCTGTAAATGTTTTTGAGCTTGGCGCGGGACTTTCGTGGGAAGCCGACATCTGGGGGAAGATTCGCAGCACGCGCCGGGCTTACCAGGCGCGCTACCTCCAAAGCCAGGCCGCTCACCAGGCCGTAAAAACCCGACTTATCGCCGGTATCGCCACACTGTATTACGATCTGCTGGCCATCGACGAACAGATGGACATCACCCGGGCCACCATCGAAAACCGCAAAAGAAGCCTGGCGACAGCCATCGCACTTAAAAATGCCGGACTGGGAACTGAAGCAGACGTAAAGCAAACCGAAGCTCAGCTTTATACCGCACAAGCCATACTTATCGATTTGCAAAAGCAAGCGCGCCTTTACGAAAGTGCATTGTCAATACTGCTGGGGAGTTCTCCCCGCCCGCTGGCTCGCAGTACTTTCGACGAGCAAATTGTAGATACCGTTTTGCTCACCGGTGTGCCGCTGCAACTGCTGGCCAACCGCCCCGACATCTTGGCTGCGGAATACAATCTCATCAATGCTTTTGAACTTACCAATGTAGCACGCAGCAACTTCTACCCGTCGCTTACCTTATCGGCAGCGGGAGGATTAGAAAGTCTGGAGCTGCAAAATCTTTTCAGCCTCAACTCACTGTTTGCTTCTGTGGTCGGCGGCCTAACGCAGCCCATCCTCAACGGACGGCGCATACGCACCCAATACGAGGTGGCGCAGGCCGAGCAGGAACAGGCGCGGCTCTATTATCTCAAAACATTCCTCACCGCTACCGCCGAAGTGTCGGATGCGCTTTATTCATTTGACGCTACAACACGCAAAATAGAAGTAAGACAAAAGGAATACAAGGCATATAATGATGCTGTGCAATACTCGGAAGCACTCGTCAACAATGGCCTGACCAACTATCTGCAGGTGCTCATCGCGCGCGAACGTTCGCTGGCGAGCAGCCTCACGCTGGCCGAGAACAAAGCCACCCGCCTGAAATATCTGGTGCAGCTTTACGAAGCCTTGGGCGGAGGATGGAAATAGTGCCAATAAATTCCAAACGACAATAATTCAAATCTCAAAGGTGGCGGCAATGAATTCCAACCGCACCAAATGCCAGTTATCTTCTTTGCTGTGATCCGGCTATTTTGCTATTTCCATTTTATAAATAGCTACCTGATAGGGCGCAAGCTCGCCCGATAGCCTGTGGTTTTTAACAGATAAACTATCGGGCCGTTTGGGAAAAAAATTAACAGCTTCTCCAGCCACATCGTCGGGCAAAGGTATTTCGTACTGCTGATTATTTTCTGCATCTGCATTTACAGCTATCAGATAAAATGCGCTGTTGTAGCGCCAGGTAGCATAATATTTAAACTGGTAAATATTATGGTATTCGTGCAATCCATGGAGGATAACATCTTTCCACTCGCTCTGAAGTATCTCGTTTGCTACATTTGAAGCAGCCCCAAACACTTCCGGTTGCGTAACGTCGATGGTGGAGTTGTTGTCGTAATCTTTAAAAGTATAATACAAAATCCCTTTCATCCCCGTGACGAAAGCCAGATAAGTCTGGCAGTCGATGTGGGCAGCAGAAGGATAGGTTTGGTTGTCCCAGTTGTAGGTTTGGGGCGTCGCCATCGGGAAAATATGTTTCTCGTTACAATCCAAAACAAGATTTCGAAAATAGAAATTAGAGCGGTCGAGATTGTGACCTTCGCCTTGAAGCCCCCACGGATACGACTGCATTAAAGCTACGTCGGTAAAAGGCAGCATGTAGGGAACGGGAGGCTCAATATCGGCAAAGCTGGTAGTGGTAACCCTGCTATGGTCGAGCGCCATGAGATGGTTTTTTTGGTTTTCTACTTCCGAAATTTCCATATAGTTGGCATCATCCATCAGATTCCAGGCCACCAAAGCAGCGTGCTGCCTGAAAGTATTAATATACAAGTCGAACAATTCGGGCGTAACTGATTGCCACAGCAAACCATTCACTACACGCACCTGCTGCGCTTCACACTTTTGTAGAAAGGTTTCGTAATTAGCCAGGTATTCTGCTAATTCTTCCGGGCTTTTCAAATAGCTTTCGGCAAAAAGGAAATTAAATCCTCCCGAAGCAATTTGCTCTGCCAGATCGGGATATTCGTCAAAGGGAATTGCTTCACAATAAAACCCAAACGGAAGGAAAGCCTCGTCGTAAACGATGAGGTTGAGATCGTCATCCACATAACTTATTGTCTGCGTGGCAGCGCTAAGCGCAAATCCGATTAACAACCAAAACAAACCCATACTTTTACAAATCCTGCCTAACGTTTTCATGGCTAATATTTTATGATTTTAATGGTTTGAATTTGCTTGCCCGCTTTCGCGGAAATGCTGAGCAGGTAAATGCCATCGGGCAGCGCTACCAGATTTATCGATTCGCCGGGCATTACTTCCGTCAACGCCATTACAAGCCTCCCATGCGGATTAAAAACCCTGTAACTAAATTTATTTTCCACACCCGAAATTGAAAACCTTCCTTTTGTCGGATTGGGAATAGCAGTGATTGTTGCTTTAGTGGCCTGCTTTTGAGCAAAACCGGTATTGATATCCATTTTATAAATAGCAACCTGATACGGTGATAAACTTCCGGTGAGGTGATTGTTAATCAATGATAAGCTATCGGGGCGGTAGTCGAAAAGGTTAACCGGCTCACCGATAACATCGTCGGGCAGGGGAATATCGTACGCAAAGCAAATATCCGCGCTGGCGTTGGCGGCCATTACGTATAAATTATTGTTATATCTCCAGGTGGCATAGTGGCGATACTGACCAATGTTGAAATATTGATGCTCGCCGTGCAGAATAACCTCCTTTAGTTCACTTTGTAATATTTCTGCGGCAATATCGCAAGCAGCCTGATAAAGCTCCGGCTGTGTAATGTTGATGGTAGAATAGTTGTCGGAATCGAGAAAGGCATAAAAGAGAATACCTTTGTTACCGGCAATAAAACCCAGATAGCTCTGGCAGTCGAGATGGTCAGCCGATGGATAAGAATTATTTTCCCATGTATGCGTCTGCGCTATTATCATTGGAAATACGACTTGATGGGCTGTTGTTTTTTTATGAAAACGGTATCTGTACGCCACCATGTCGAGGTCGGGCGTGCCCCAGGGATAACCCCACGGTCCCTGATAAAAAATGGAACTTTCCAGATGTTGTATCATATACTGAAAAGGGGGCGTAATCAATTCAAAATCGGCCATGCTTATCCTGGTAGTGTCGAGTTGCTGCAATTGCTGCTTTTGCTGTTCCATCACTGCAAGCTCGGCGTAGTTGGCATTAAACAGCAAATTGTAGCCAATCAATGACGGGAAGATTTTCAGGGCATTTACATAATCATCAAACCGTGAAGGGTCGTTGAGATATTGTGGCAACACAATGATATTTTTGAGTTTTAAGCCATTGCATTGATTGAGAAACATCTCGTAGCTAATGATATCCGGGACGTAAGTTTCGGTAACGATTGTATTAAAACCTCCATCAGCAATATCCTGAGCCAGGGCAGGCCAGGTATAAAAGTTCATGTATTCGCAATAGAAACCGACAGGCAAAAATGCCTCTTCATCCACCACCAGATTCCCATCATCATTTACATAGCTCACCAGTTGGCCAAAGGCTGCGCTGCTTAAAATCATCAATACAGCCAAAAATGCCCGGCGCAGCGACAGGAAATTATTACCTGCTGGCAGAGCTTTCGGAGCGCAGAACTGACTGTTTTGCGTCAATTTTATAAATAGATTCATATTCTCGGCCACTTAAGTAAAATGGCAAAGGTAAGGCATAATTGTGTCGGTAAAAAATAAACCGCGCAACGCACCGGAAAACGGACATTCAGAATACCTGACCAGTTGATTGTTTTTCAACGAGCCATAATTTCTTTATCCCAATTCACATTGTCGCTAATACAAGTTTCTACTAAAGAAATATTTACAGATTTTATTTTTGTATTTTCAAGCTGATAAGGATAGTTATTTGGATGGTTTTGGGCGAAGGAATAAAAACCTTATTTCTAATCCATTAACCTTAGTAGAAAATTTCAACAACTCGTAGCAACCTTATTACCTTATCAAATGCCGACAATAAGGTAATAAGGTTGGGTAATCGTTATTAAACCTCGTTCTCTACTAAGTTTTTAGGAAACAGGATAAGGTTTTCAATGTCAAAGACCTCCTCCCACGACTACTCTTGCACTCTTGCCGGAAGAGACCCTGAGTTTGTTGTTGTCGCCTTTGTTAGGTAATCAAGATTTGTGTGTAAACCCCCGGACATCCGGGGTTAATGATTAATTGGCTAAAGACCGATGATGACCGGGTCGTCGCCATCTTCTAAGGATATTAATTGCACATCCGCAAAAGTGTTGGGCTGTGCCTGATGCGCCGGAAATTTCACCGGAACGTATAATTCTCCATACCCCTGCGCCATGCCATCTTCGATTTTTTCGATTAGTACCCGTTGCCTTTTCCCGATAAGGGATTTGCGAAAGCATCGCTTTTCGGCATCAGCTACTTGCCGCAACTGCTCGCTGCGATGGGTTTTTTCTTTTTCACTTACGTGATCGGACATGCGCTCGGCGCGGGTATTTTTTCTTACAGAATATTTAAAAGTGTGAACGTGGCCGAGGTTTAAGTCTTTTACAAGCCGGAGTGTGTCATCAAAATCCTGCTGCGTTTCGCCGGGAAATCCAACTATTATATCTGTGGTAAAATTGAAAAGCGGATAGCGCGTACGTACCTTCTCTACTATTTGGCGAAAGCCGGCAACGGAATACATGCGCCGCATGGCAAGCAAAATCTTGTCGGAGCCGCTTTGCAGGCACAGGTGCATGTGGGGGGTAAGTTTGGGATGATCGAAAAGATCGAACAACTTGTCGCCAAAGCCGTCGGGTTCGATGGAGCCGATGCGCAGGCGAAAGTCGCCAGGCAGCTCCAAAATGCCCGCCACCAGGTCTTCAAAATTCAAACCTTCGGCATTGTATCTCCCAATGTTGACACCGGTGAGCACGATCTCTTTATAACCAAAATCCACCACGCGGCGGATGTTGTCATAGACCTCCTGCGGTTTGCGGCTGATGGCACGTCCACGCACGCGCGGGATAATGCAAAATGTGCAGAAGTTGTCGCAGCCATCCTGAATCTTTATCCAGCTACGTGTATGAAAAGTTTCGCGTGCCGGCTCATAATCGAATAGCGCGGCGTCGTAGCTGTCGGGATGCACCACCTCGCCTTTGTAGTGGCCGTCGATAAGTTCGAAGATGGAGCTTTTGTGTTCGTTGTCCACAAACCAGGTAACGTTGGGCTGCTGCTGTTCGAGCTGCTCGCGGTGATTGTTGACCATGCAGCCCGTCACCACCAGCATGGCATCCTGATGTTTTTTGGCTGCCTGGCTAATCACCTGTCGCGACTTGCTGTCGCTTTGGTTGGTAACGGTGCAGGTGTTGACCACCACCACGTCGGCGGCATCCTCAAAATCGACCACCTGGTAGCCGCTGCTGCTAAAGCGCGATGCCAGCGAGTCGGTTTCAAATTGATTGAGGCGGCAACCCAGGGTTTTGAAAGCTATTTTTTTCATCAAACTATATTGTCATCCACAAAAGTCAAGGTCTTTTGTGTATCGCTTTATTTTTTGCGAGGCTTGGAACATATCGTCCAATAGCAGCCGGGTATCACGTTTAGACATAAATTAAGTCGGAATTGATAGTTGCTAAATATTTTTCTTTAATTCCTCTTTTTGAAACTAAATCAACTTTAAGACCGATAATCTTTTCCAGATCATCGGCCAAATCAACGAACCTGATCCCTATTCTATCTGAAAACTCTATTAGAATATCCAAATCACTGGAGTCGTTTTGTGTTTTGCGTGTGTATGAACCAAAAATCGTCATTGATTTTATGGGATAGTCACTAAACAATCTGTCTTTATGACTATTCAAAATGGTTTTTATTTCTGATAAAGTTTTCATAATCCAAAAATATCAAAATTTAATCATCCATAAAAATGATTTTTAAAACATTAGCGCATTGCCTAATGCCCTTCGCTTAGCACAGCCACCGCCACGCGCTCGCCTTCTACCGAGAAGTCGGTGGCGCTGGTGATAACGATGTCGGTGAACTTACCAATGAGTGTTTCTTCGGTGGCGGCAAAGCGGCAAACGATTTTTCCTTCGGTCAATGCCGAAAGAAATCCCGGTTTGCGGTCGTGGCCGGTCACCAGCACACGATAGCTTTTCCCGACCATATTTGTATTGTGCACCAGCGCATGCTTACGCAAATCGTTGCTCAGCTCGTGGTAGCGGCGGCGCTTGATGTCGGGCGCGATGTCGTCGGCCCACCGGGAGCTGGCCGCGCCGGGTCGGGGTGAATATTGCGCAATATACGCCATGTTGTATTTAAACTCCTCCATCATGTGGCGGGTATTTTCATGCTGCTCTTCGGTTTCGCCCGAAAAACCGGTGATGATGTCAGTAAAAATAGTGGCATCGGGAATCATCCGGTGGATCGAGTGAATGATCTGGCGGTATTTTTCGACCGTATGCTTGCGGTTCATGTGGATGAGCACTTTGTCGTCGCCGCTCTGTACGGGCAAATGAAACTGCCGCGCCAGGCAACGGTAGCGCGCCACCACTTCCACTACTTCGTCGGTCATGTCGCGCGGGTGTGGCGAGGTGAAGTAAACCCAAAATTCATGTCCCAGGTCCTCCCCCATCCTTCCCACAGCTTCGAGCAATTGCGGAAACGAAAGCTCCTCGCCTTTTTTATCCAGACCATACGAATTTACATTTTGCCCCAGCAAAGTAATGGATTTATAACCCTGCTCCACCAGTTGCTGCACTTCATGGATTATCTCGCCGGAAGGACGCGACACTTCACGTCCGCGGGTGTAGGGTACGGCGCAAAAGGTGCAAAATTTATCACAGCCATTTTGTATGGGTACAAAAGCCTCGAAGTCGGAGCTGTAGTGGGGCGTGATGCGCCAAAATTCGTCGATGCTGTCGTTGGAAGGCATGCGTTTCAGATCACCAAATAGCGAGGCTGGCGTCACCACACCATAGTGGCGAATCATCTCCGGCAGCTTTTCCAGCTCGCTCATTCGGAAAACGATGTCGAAGAGTTTCAGGAATTTCTCCATGTCGGCGGGCAGAATACACCCGGAGATAAAAGTGATGAGGTTGCGGCGGCTCTTCCACTTGTTCCAGCGGGTGATGCGCGAATAAACCTTGTCGATGGCCTTTTGGCGCACCGAGCAGGCCAATATCCCCACCAGGTTGGCTTCTTCTTCGTGGTCGGTCCACTGGTAGCCGGTTTGCGTTTCGATGATGGTGCGCACCCGTTCGCTGTCCGACATATTCATTTGGCATCCGAGGGTTATCAGATGATATTTCATTTTATAAAAGTCTAAATATTAAAAAAGAAATCCATAGCGCACAGGTCATCAGAAATAGACCTCGGCGTGCATGTTTTCGGTAGGCACACCTTTTTGTGCGAGAATCTCAAAAGCTTCATGGATCATTTTTACGTTGCCGCAAAGGTAATATTGTGTGGTGGTGTCGATGGCCGTCTGGCGCAGATAATCCGTTACACGGCCGTTGAAGTTACTGCTGGTGTCGCCGGTTGTGCAAAGGATGTAGCGATCGGGGTGGTACTGGTCGCGTTCGTAAGCTTCATTACTATATCTAACGCCGTGCAGCAACGTGTAGTCGAGCTGCGGATAGCTACGCACGAAGCTGCGGAATGGCGCTATTCCCGTGCCGCTGGCGATAAACACGAAGCGGGCAGTGTTGATTTCGTCGGGTCTTAATGTAAAAAATCCCAGGGGGCCATCCATCTGAAGTTGCGTGCCGGGCTTGAGTTTTTTCAGGCGGCGGCTTACATCGCCTTCGAGCACCTCTTTGATGAGCACCTCGAAATATTCGTCGTTCTCGCCACTATAAACCGAATATTCGCGGGCATTGTTTTCGTCTTTTATGCCAAGAATTACATGTTGTCCGGCCAGGAATTCCCGCTGGTGCCGGTCGAAGCGCAGCACGTAAGCGGCGGGAGTAAGATTCCTGATTTCCTGCACAGTGATGGCTTTGGTGGCGGCAGGTGTGTGAGTTGTCAGTTGCGTCATGTCAAAAGTAAATTCTCAAAATTAATCCTCCTGCAAGGCGGAGTTTTTTTATTAAGAAGGATTAACAGGCGCCAGGCGGGGTTGTTCATCATAATAAAGCGTCATTCATCAAAGTAAACAACTGAATCTGGTGGCTAAGGTTTGTCAGTTAGATTGCCCAATTTTACTTCGGCATGGCTCTGATATAAAATTTTGGAGCCAGGCTGTTCACTAACCCCGGCCTTTAGGCCGGGGGTCAAGGCATAAGTATTTCATTGGGCTTTAGCCCAAATTAATAGAATGTTATGTTGAGTTCATGGAAAGATATTAATGTAAAAGTATTGCGGGCTAAAGCCCGTCGGTTTCTGACAGTACTTTCTGACCCCGCCCTGAAGGGCGGGGTTATTGACATGTTGCAGATAAACTACACACAATAAGTAATATCAGAGCCTTCGACATTTAAAAGTTGCTTAATAGCACCGATTTTATGGAAAGCTCGCCGGAGTTTTTAGAATAGAAAACAATTAGTGGCAGCGCCTCCAGCCTCTTGCGACCTCATGCTTTCTGCTTTTTTGGATTATCTTTGCAGGAATTTTAAACATAAAGATTTAGATATGAACATCATTGTAACAGGAGCCAGCAGAGGGATTGGTAATGCCCTGGTAAGAAAGTTATCTGCCGATCCTGCACATCATATCATAGCTCTGGCACGCGACGCTGAAAAGTTGGATGCATTGGCAAAAGCGTGTATCAAAAGCAACAGCGAAGCGCATGTGCACCCTATTGCCTTCGACCTGCTCACACCCGATTATTCCTTTAGCCTTATACCCAAAATCGTAGAAGTCTTCGATAGCATCGATGTGCTGGTTAATAATGCCGGCCTGTTGATAAAGAAAGATTTTGCAGCGTTTTCCGATGCAGATTTTGATGCCTTGATGAACGTCAACGTAAAAAGTGTTTTCAAACTCACGCGGACGTTGCTCTCCTTTTTTGCCCGTCCGTCACACATCGTCAATATTAGCAGCATGGGCGGCATGCAAGGTACCGCCAAGTTTCCTGGATTGTCGTTATACAGCGCTGCCAAAGGCGCTGTATCAGTGCTCACTGAAGCGCTGGCCGAGGAGCTGTCCGACAGAGAGATTGCGGTGAACTGTCTGGCTTATGGCGCCGTGCAGACGGAGATGCTTGCACAGGCTTTTCCGGGCTATACGGCGCCGCTCAACCCCGATAAGATGGCGGAATTTGTAGCCTGGTTTGCCACCAACGGGCACCATTTTTTTAACGGAAAAATACTCCCGGTTTCTTCATCAACACCCTAAAAATGTAAATCTGAATAATGGATCACCAGGACATCATAACACACAGCGGCATCATCACACGGCGCGAAGGCGGAACCATTTACGTAAGCATCATAGCTGAGTCGGCTTGCTCGGCCTGCCATGCCAAAGGTGTCTGCGGCATGTCGGAGATGCAGGAAAAGGTTGTGGAGATAAACGACACCAGTCATACGGAACTTGCCGTGGGCACTCCTGTGACGGTAGCCATGAAGCGATCCACCGGACTTAAAGCTGTTCTTTACGGATATTTCCTGCCTTTTGTGCTGTTGCTGACAACACTTTTCGTTGCTTTGGGTTATGTGGATAATGAAGGCAAAGCAGGTTTGCTGGCATTGGCCATTCTGCTGCCCTACTATCTTGGGCTTTACATGCTGCGCGACAAAATGAAATCAGGATTTGAATTTTCGATACTCGACACATAATTATCAAACTACTTCTTCATTTACACTACAATCACATGAAACAACTACTCCTTTATTTTTTACTCCTGGCATTTGTTCCTTCACTTGCGATGGCACAGCAGCCGCTCTCCCCGCACACGGTTCGCAAAGCGGCCTTTGCCGACAAAACTCCGCCCCTGCGCGAAATGACCGTAATACTTCCCGGCGAACGCAAACGCGCCTGGAAAGATGGCATCATTAAAAATGAATCGGTGGAGATGCTTCCCAAAAACGAAGCAGGACACCAACCGGGAACATACGAAAAGCTACAGGAAACAAAAGGCACAATAAAATCGCGCGGCCCAATGGTGAACGTGGACGGCGTGGGCAACGTTAATGGCGTCTATCCTCCCGACACCGATGGCGACGTGGGCCCGAATCATTATTTTCAGATGATCAATCTTTCTTTTGCCATCTGGAACAAGAGCGGCACCAAGCTATATGGCCCTGCCGACAACAGCACGCTGTGGCAAGGATTTATAGGTCCGTGGACTGGCACCAACGACGGCGACCCCATAGTAATTTATGACGAAGATGCCGACCGTTGGATAGCTTCACAATTTGCCATCCAACTTTCTAATGGCAAAAGCTACGAGCTGGTTGCCGTATCGGCCACAGGCGATCCGCTGGGCGAGTATTATCGTTACGCTTTTGAATTTGACGATTTTAATGATTACCCCAAACTAAGCGTGTGGGGCGATGGCTACTACTGCACCTTCAATTTTTTCAGCGGCGGGTTTATCGGTTCTGGTGTGGCAGCCTTTGAACGCGAAAAAATGCTTGTGGGCGATCCCGATGCCAACATGGTATTTTTTGGATATTTCCAAAACAAATTCAGCCTGCAACCCTCCGACTTCGATGGCGACCTGCCGCCCGAAGGCTCTCCGGCCTATATTGCTACAGCCAATATTTTTAATAATAAACAACTGGAGATTTACGAATTTTCTGTGGATTGGGACGAACCTGCCAATTCAACTTACCAGCTCGGCGTGTCGCTGAATCCGGGATATTTTAATGCAGATGTTGATGGCATCCCGCAACCGGGCACCAATGTAAAACTCGATGTGCTGGCGCAGATGCTGATGTTCAGACTTGCTTATCGCAATTTTGGCACCTACGAAACTATGCTGGCCAACCACACGGTAAAAGTAGGCAACCGTGCCGGCATAAAATGGTACGAGCTGCGCAAAGACAACACCACCGATTGGTACATCTATCAGCAAGGTGTATATGCCCCCGACGACGACCTGCACCGCTGGATGGGCAGTATAGCCATGAATGCCGATGGCACCATCGCATTGGGATTTTCGGTGAGTAGCAGCAGCCATTCGCCTTCGATACGTTATACCGGCCGCACCGCCGACGCACCACTGGGTGAAATGAATTTTGAGGAGGTAGAAGCCGTGACCGGAACAGGAAACCAAAGCAGCCTCTCACGCTGGGGCGACTACGCCAATATGAGCGTGGACCCGGTTGACGATACCACCTTTTGGTTTACCACCGAATATTGCCGCTCCGGCTGGAAAACCCGCATTATCTCCTTCAACTTCGACCCGTTGTTGCCTCCGGTGGCCAATGCCGGCGAAGATGCCTCCGTTTGTCAGGATACGCTCTTCAGGGCTTTTGGCAGCGTTACCAATGCCAAGAGCCACCTATGGACTAAATCGGGCGACGGCATTTTGCCCAACCCGCAAAATTTATCGGTAGTATATTTTAGAGGTCCCGGCGACCTGGAGAATGGCGAATTTTGGCTTACGCTTACAGCCACAGGCTACGGCGAAGGAATGACCGCCTCCGACAGCATCCACGTAGAAATTGTTTACACCGCCATCGTCAATGCCGGCAACGACACCACCATACATCTCGAATCAGTTTATCAGGCCGATGCTCAGGCACTCAACTATGAGAACTTGTTGTGGAGCACCGATGGCGACGGCATCTTCAGCAACGACAGCTCATTGCAAACGATATACACGCCCGGCGAACAAGACAAAATAAACCGCACTGTAGAGCTTACGCTAATGGCCTCGCCCCTATCGCCCTGTTCTTTCGGCGACAGCGACGACCTGGACCTGGCGCTCGATCCCACAATCGGCATTGCTGTGCCGGGCTTAGAAAATTTTTCAATCAGTCCAAATCCTTCGTCCGGAAAATTTACCATCACCGCCAGTGGCATCAACCGTAATGCAACCATCAATATTCTGAACAGCTCCGGCGACATCGTTTTTACAGAACACACGCAGTCGTCCGAATACTCCCGAGCATTCGACCTGCGCTACCAGCCGGCAGGCATTTATCTGGTACAAATCAACACAGGAAAAACTACGCTGGTAGAAAAAGTGCTTATCCAATAGCGCAAGGCGCGAGATGCAGAGCGCAGTGCGCAAGGCGCAATACAATTCCATTATTACCTGAATTTCCGAAAACAAAAAAGCCTCAGATGACTGAGGCTTTTTTTTGTTTTGGCGGTATTGCGGCAGAAACGCCCAAATTGGGCGTCTTTTCGGGTTTTGTATTTTCGGGGGGAGCGCTTTTCGCCAAGCGCGTTGCGTAAAATTACTTAAACTCTTTCTTTAGCATTTTTACCCAGGCGTTGACGCGCTCGGGGGTTTTTTCTTTTTGGTTGTCTTCGTCGATGATCAGGCCAACGAATTTGCCATCTTTAATTGCCATCGACTTAGCGAAGTCGTAGCCCTCGGTTGGCCATGCACCAACAACTGTAGCTTTTTCGGCCACTGCCTCGTATAAGCGTCCGGCGCCATCGGCAAAGCTGTCGGCGGAGGCTTCCTGGTCGCCGAGGCCAAAGATGGCTATCTTTTTTTTCTTTAAATCGGCCTTTTTAAGCTCAGCAATAAAATCCAGCCAGTCTTCCTGCATCTCACCAATTTCCCAGGTAGGCGTTCCGAGCACCAGGTACGCAAACTTGTTGAGGTCGGCTTTTGAGGCATCTTCAACATTTATCACCATACATCGCTCCTGGCCGAAGGCGTTGCAAAGAAGCTCAGCCACCTTTTCGGTGCTCCCCGTTGAGGAGCCGTAGAATATTCCAATATTTTTTTCCATCACAAATAAATTTTAGTTAATGGCAGTATCGTGCCGACACATTGAGTATCGACGAAAAAACACGTTGTGCGCGGCTTTGTTCAACTTCGGTTTTATCCAAAGATGCCTTGCATCACACCGCCATCCACGCTCAGGGTCTGGCCGGTGATGTAGCCCGACTGTGGAGAGAGCAGCCACGCAGCCAGCGAGGCAAATTCTTTGGGATCGCCCATACGGCCAACAGGGATGTGCTGGACGATCTGCTGCTGCGCCTGCTGTTCGCTCACTCCCGATGTTTCGCTACGTTTTTTCACCACACGCTTTACGGCCTCGGTTGCGTGATAGCCCGGAGCCATAATATTTACGGTGATACCATCGGCAGCAACTTCCTGAGCCAGCGTTTTGGCATAACCCACCACCGCCAGACGCAGCGCATTGCTGAGCACCAGATTTTGGATGGGTTGCTTCACCGACACACTTTCGATGAAAACGATGCGCCCGTAGCCATTCTGACGCATTTGCGGCAACAGCCTGCTCACCAGTTCTATCTTCCATCGCGCTACCGACAGCCAGGCGTCGTCCCACTGTTGCATGGTGGTGTCGGTGGCAGCGGTAGGCGGCGGGCCGCCGGCATTGAGCATCAGCCCATCAATGTGACGGGAGGCTACCTTTTCTGCTATTTTATCGATGGTTGTACTTTGCGTAATGTCGCCGCTGATGGTTTCAACTTTTCCTGGAAATTCTTTAGCGAAAGCGACCAGTTTATCGGCATTGCGAGCTATGGCCAGCACGTGTGCCCCTTCGGCAAGCAGTGCGTGGGCAGTGGCGCCGCCAAAACCAGCGGTAGCGCCACCGACAATGAAAAATTTGTTTTCGAGATTCAGATTCATAACTATATTTATAACCAATCAGTCCGAAGTTCAAGATTAGCAATTGCAAAAAAAGCGTTCAAAATGTTTTGATTATTATTAACAACTGTATGTGCAATTGAGAGTAGGATTGCAAAACTTGCTGTTCCTTCAGAAGATTTAAATTGTGCCCCAATGGCTTTTAAGGTAATCTTATCAAGCAAATAAAAAATGAAAACGCAGGAAAATCATATTCTTGTCTTTTTCTGAAATGAAATATTTTACCAACCTGTCGTATAATCATACCTGTAAATACGGATTGTAGCGCTTTTTCCGGTATTGACCGAATTGTACATGATGGAACCATTAAGTTTTAAAAGTGAGTTGGTCGCTGTCGAAATTTCTGAGATGGGCATATCCTGTGGAATTTCAAACCTAAGCTCATGCTGGCCTTTGCCTTTATAAACCTCATTAAGTGGCACCTCAACTACAACACCGCTTTCTTTCCATTCCAAATTTACTTTGGTAACAGCCACCGGACTATCAAATTTTGAAAGCAGCGGAATTACACAAACTGCTGATGAAACCAGGTCGCCATTTACGTTACCGCCCTCAATGCGGATGTTTCCGCTAATGACGAGTTCGGCTTTGTTTTCGGCAACATCAAAATAAAATTCCTTTTCGGCTTTATTGTTGGCGATTGTATATGAAACCTTTATACTATTTCCGGGTTCGGCGTAACATTCGTCATAAAGATAGCTTACCTCGCAAACAATTTCGCCCAATTTTCTGTCGCCAATCCTGGCGCAGTTCGAATTGATGACCGGCTTTTTGGCATATCGCACTGCCCTTTCGCCAATTTTAAGGCTGTAACGTACCAACCCTAATTCGCTGCCTGCATTGGCCACATGTACAGAAGCCAGCAACGCCTTGCTTTTTTCAATACCTGTCTCACAGGTAGCTTTTCGCTCATCAATAAAAATTCCCAGCAGTTTTCCAAGCTGGCTTTGCGATTGGTTGATTTCTTCGACCGAAGTAAAATCATCCAGCAAATCGAGGGCTTTGTTCATTTCGGCAGTTAATTGCTCATTTTTTGCGCGGAAATCGGCTACCAATTCTTCTAAATCAAAAGTAGTGAATGGGTATCTCACAAAATATTGATATTTAACTTCTTTGGTTTTTCGGTCGGTTAATTTTTCCCAATAAAAATCATCAACTTTTGCAGCCGAAATCCCCTGAAGATAATCGCGTTTCCCTGACTGCGTGGTAATAACCTCAGAATAACTTTGATAAAGCTGTGAAAACTTGTCGGCAGTAATTTCCTCACTTTTCGAAACCGAAGAGGCAGAAATATAATCAGCCACCGAAGTTACAATCTGGGCTTTAACATTTACCAAAGCGTTAGCTTTTGCATCTTCGATGGTTAGCCCGTTTCCGATGCCAATAATCGAACCGCGCTCCATGCTCATTGTCCAGTCGGGTTTTTTACCGCTGTCTTCGACAACTTTAAATTGCGCCAGAACTACCGTCGAAAGACAAAGTAGAAACAGGGCGAAAAGTGATCTTTTTTTCATGGTGCGGAATTAATTAGTTATTGGAAGGTTTTTGAATTTGAAGATGTTTTCTTTGATAAAGAATTTGATATACTTCACTTCCTTCACTTTTGGAAATTCACAAATAAGTTCTGTGTTTACATCGGGAATCAGGGTTGCTTCAATCCAATTGGAGCCTTCTTTTGAGGCAATCTTCATCAGGTCAATTTTCACCTCATCACCCTTTTCGTTGATGAGCATGGTTTGATATATCCGGTAAATTTTTAAGTCAACATCTTCTTCATTTTTGTTGATGAGTTCAAAATACAGTATGGTTTTTACACCTACATTTTTGCCGTTTTTATATCTCAAATACAAATTATCGCCCAGATCAACAGCGTCAAGCGACGAGTAAACCGGGCCATCGCCATCGGGCTTGTTACTTTCGGAAGTAACCGCGACTTTGGTTTCGGGCATGTTGGCGCCAATTATCGCAGCAGCTTCGTTGGCATTGTCGAAACACTCACGGCAAACCGGCGGAACAGAATTTAACAATGCCAGCGCATTGGTGTAATTTTTCTGTGCGGCAAGGCTGTTGGCTCTCGAAATCACGAGGTCGCATTGTGTGTTATAATATTCGATGATGGCTTCTTTGCCTTTTTCGAGCATCACTTTGTATTTCCCGCTGCGCGGATCAATTTGTTTAAATGCCGAGTTGTAGGCTGCCGTTTCGGTATTTCCGGCACCTTTGAGGGCTTGCGTCGCAGTGGCATAAACATTTCCGGTGTATCGGTCGGCTATATTTAAAACCAACTCCATGTTGTAGGTGTACAAAACTGGTGTTGTTGGCGTAACGTCGCTGCTGATAATCATCAGTTCGGGATTCATAATAAAAAGCGGGGCGTCATCCATGGCACTCAATCCGTTTAAGCCAATCATTTGTCGCATTTTTCCAAGTAACATTTCCTGAGCACCCTGTGGCATTTTCATCAATTCTTCGGGAATAACCGGAGCAATGGCAATTCTGGCGTTGTCATCACTTTTTCCTGAACTGTTTTGTGCATGAGCAAAGTTGAAAAGCATCAAAGCTATCAAAATGGCCGGCAAAATATTTTTTATCGTTTTCATACTTGTAATTTTTAAAAATTATTTTTCACCAAGAATAAGCCAGGCTTCGCCCAGCCCGCGCTGATAAATTTTCGATTCGATATTAAAAGGTTCGGCAGCAAGGTACTTCGACAGGTTTGAAGCAAATCTCCGTGTATCCATAGCTGTTTCGCGGTTATTGTTTATAAAAGTCATCGGGATACGAACCTGCTCAAATCGCATCATGCTTTCGGTGGCATCCACAGTCGAAAACCTCCCGGAAACGGTGTTTTCGACCATCCAGTTTTCGATGTGAAAACTCAGCATGTCGGTGGTTTCATTTACATCAAAATCCTGTTCGAGGTCAACATCGGCGTTATCCCAAACCCTTATTACAAGTTTAACTTCACGACCATTTTTAAACATATCGTCAAAAAATGTCATCAACTGGCCATTAAAATCATCCATGTGGCTCAGAACGGCTTCTTCGAGCAATAGGTCAACAGAGGCTGATGAAGACGGCGCACCAGCACCTGCCACCCCTGCAACTTGTTTGTTTGTGTATGCGTCTAACCCCTTCAGGGTAAAGGTGATGTAATAATTCGGGCCTTGCCGCTTTACGATGAAATCGAGGTCGAGGATAATATCGGCCTTGGCGGTTCTTTTCAAAATATCAATTGGGGTTTCGTCGATGGCAGCCCCTGAACTTTTGGATTGCAGCATCGAAATTTCGGCGCTTTCGCTCTCGATACTTTTAAGCGCTTGCTCTAAATCTTTTAACGGGAAACCTCTTTCGGCCATGATTGCACCCATTTTAATCATTACCAGGCGTAGTTCGTCACTTTGCTGCAAAGCCATTTTGTAATCGGGCAAAACCTGATCTCTTCCGTTGGCATTTACCGTCATGGTGTATCCATTTTGAACGCAGAAATTATCGCTTGGAACAACCATGATGATTGGTTTTTTGGCCTGACCAAACATCATTATTGCCACCAGGACAAATGCAATCGTAAATATAATTTTCTTCATATTTTTTATCTTTTAATAGAATAGAACGATTTATGAGTTTTTATCCTGCTTAAAATCCGGCATCCATTTTTTTGGCAATTCCCTTTTCTTCGAGGTATTTGCGCAATTGGTTATAATTTACTGATGCACTGAGTGCCACTTTGTAACCTTTATTCATTTTTACGCGGTCGGCTCCGCCGGGCATACCGTCGGTGGTGCTGTTTACAAAACTCAGATACATTCCGCCGGCCTTAAAAAAGTCGTCGAAAAAATCCATGTTTGTTTCATAACCATCAATCGGAAGTATTGAAGGTGTTGGAGCAGCGCCGTTTCCGCCAGGAACGCCTCTGAAGATAACAGCAGCAACTGCATTTCTCTTGGCCTCGTAAAGAGCATCATCAGCCTTTTTTCCATAACCCCATATTTTTACCAGCTTGGTACCATCCTGACCAACGCCAAGACACTGTATCTCATAATTAAATTTGCTATCGTACATAGCTTTGCGCTCTTTACGCGATTGAGCATTTACACTTGTAAAGGCAAAAATTGCCAGAAATGCGATGAGTAGTGTTTTGTTCATAATTTAGATTTTTATAATTTTAGAATTCAAGTCGTAAGCCAAACATCAGGCTCATGCCTGAGCGGTCGGTAAATTGATCGGTCCAGGTAAAATCTTCTGTTACTTTGTCGCCATCTTCTGTTTCGGTATCAACATTGCCAAAGGGAGCATAAAAATTAAGATGGCCCATTATCGAAAGATTATGGGTAATATTTATACCTAAGATGCCTCCGCCTTTCATGTAGCTTGTGCTGATGTCTTTGTAATGATCAGTGCTTGTTGATTCGATTCCATAAGCTGCATAAGGTGTTAATTCGACAATTCTTGCCAAGCGGATTCCTTTTCCAAGTCCAAATGAATATCTTAAGAAAGTGAAATCATCTTCAGTAAAATAAGTGTCCTCGTACGTTTGGGCATCAAAACCAATATCAGCCATCAGATATAGTGAAGGAACATTTAAAAACATACCGGCCCTAAACCAAAGCTGGGCATCAAATCCGCCAATGCCGCCTACTTCATAGCCGGCGATCAGCGAAAGTCCGAAATCGTTGCGTTGCTGCATCACCATGCCCTGGCGCACTGTGCCGCCGTAAACCTGATAAAACTTGCTTTCGCCGCTTGCACCGGTGGCTACACCACGGTTATCGGTAATTTTTCCCGTGGCTCTTACGACGGCTTTCCGGTTCTGATCGGCTGTTCCGGTTTTCTCATTCCACACATATTCGTAAACAAAATATCGTTGGTCGCATCTCAGACCCTCTTTTTTACCAATTTTCGATCGGATAGGATGCGTCCCCGAAACGTTCATTTTAACACGGAAAGGTTCCAGGTCTTTGTCGATGTTGAATAACGCATCATCGTACATTTGTTTGACTGCTTCATCTAAAAGCTGGTCGGAAGTTTTAGGGTTTTTCGTGAGCGCATAAATCTCGGTACTCGTTGCCGACATTCCTTGTTTTCCGTAAAATGAGGATAATGAAAATGAAAGAGTATCGAAAGCTGCAATTTTTGCATCTTTAATATTGGCAGGGTCATCATCAAACGGCCATTGCTCGTAAAAGCGGCTCACAACCTCACTGTCGAAATTGAGTTTGTACAGAAAAACATCAAAAGTCGAACTCCAGCCATGTGATGTTTTGTCGTCGCTGTAGATTAATTCTTTTGGTGAGATTACAAGGACGTAGGTTTTATTCACCAGCTTTTCGCCTGCGTCAAATAATACTGCTTCGCCTCGTTTGGCTGCACCCGACATCATAACATCCTGGTCGGAAGCATTGTAAAGCCCGCATTGATGGATATAATCGAGATTAAACATCCCGTCGGGCTGCCTGCTAAACCATTTGGCAATCATTTTTCTACCGATACCTTCCTTATCGAGATACTTTTTCAGTTCAATTTTTTTTGCGTCATAGCTTAAGTCTTTAAAATTCTTATTTAGTTCGATGGAAATTTCGTTCAGGTTGTGATTGAAATACTTGTCGGTGAAGGCAATTTTTTTGGCCGATAAAGCTGCTTTCTCGCTGTTGTTGTCGCCCGGAAAAGTCGTAAAAAACAAGGTAACTGATGGTCTTGAGTATTCACTTTCAGATTTTTGCGGGTTATCCTGGCCAAACGCATCCTTTGATGACATGCCGTAAGTAAGGAACAGAAAAACAATCCCCAAAACATAATGTAATGATGTTTTCATAAAAAGCATTTTAGTTAATATTTATCTTTTTTGATTATCAGGACCAAATGGTTTCGCTTAAAACAATGCAAAAACAGCATAGGCAAAATTAACTTTATTTTAACAGTTGAAAAGATTAAGCTAAAAAAAATGATTTAACATGATTTTTCGTAACTAATCCGTCTGAGGTTCAAGTATAGCAATGGAAGCAAAAGCATTCAAAATGTTTTGACCATTTTTTAACAATTGTATCTGTTATTGAAAGTAGGATTGAAAACCTTTCTGCGCTTTCAAAAGGTTTGAATTGCCCGGATAATTTTTGTTTTAGAAATATATATCAGCTTTCCAATGTCGGGTATTGTTGATTACAATCAGTTTCCCAACTGCCGGGTCATTTTCGTTGAGCACTAACAATCAGTGAAATTTTATTTCATTTCAGGACTGATTAGTTTCCTCTATTTTATTAATAAAAAAACAGGGGATGACGCACATAATTGGTATATTATCAGCCCAGGTTTCCCTGATGCCTATGCGATCCCCTGTATTTTGTTTTACAACGAAATGATGATGGCGGTTATGCCTCGTCGTCCTCGTCTTCTTCTTCCAAATCCATCATCATACCCCAACTGATGGCTGTAAGCGCACCTTCGTCGAAATAGAAGTCGATGAGAGCATCGTCAAACGAAACACGTTTTTCGTTTTCGTACTCTTCGTCTTCCATCATCTCGGTGTCCATGTCCACGTAGTCGTGGTCGTTCATCAGCTTGATGATTTCGGCCTCGTTGAGGTCGAAAAGTTTTTTGCCGAAGAGGGTAATGCCACGATTTTCGGTCTCGAACTGCGTGAGTACGGGTTCTTCGTCCACTTCAAAGAAAAGCGACAGTTCCATGTCGTCGTAATGATAGATCATGCTATCACCCATGTCTTCGTCTTTGATTTCTTCTTTGTCGTCAGGCTCGCCCAATTGGGCAACGATTTGTTTGGGTGTACTACCAAACTCAAGCGCACCAAATCCCTCCAGTGGCTTAATCTCGAATGACATTTCTTTCATAATTTGTAATAGTTTTTAATGAATTATTTTAATGGTGAATTTGGTTCGTGCAAAAAATGCCTGAAAACCATTTTGTTGAGAAAATGCGGTACAAATTTATTAAGATAAACGATTGCCTTGCCCTGGGCTGTGAGGATAATATTGTTTTTGCGTTTGTAAATGGCGCGTGCAATTTTATGGGCAACTGTGGTGGCGCTCATGAGTTTGTTTTCGTTGAGTGGCGATTCGCCTTGTCGGGAGCCATCGGCTGCCAAGGCCACATTCCGGATGTTGGAACTGGTAAAACCCGGACAGGCTATGAGAACATGTACGTTGGTGTGTAGGTTTTCGATGCGTATTACTTCCATCAGTCCCTGTATGGCGAATTTGGAGGCAGAGTAACCGGTGCGTCCCGGCAGCCCTTTGTAACCCGCCACCGACGATACTGCTACCAGCGAACCCTGCGAAGCTTGCAGATGTGGCAGTGCGTATTTGGAACAATAGGCTGTTCCCCAAAAGTTGACATCCATAACTTGCTTTAGCACGTCGATGTCCACATCCTGAAAAAGTGCGCGCATAGAAATACCCGCATTGTTGATAATCACGTCGATTTTTCCATACTTATCAATGGCAGCCTGTATTAGATTTTGGCAGTCGGTTTCGCGGCTCACGTCGGTAGCCACAGCAAGCATGTGTTGGCCTTTTTGGTGCAGTGATGTTTGCATTTGCTGAAGTTTGGCTGTATTGCGTGCGGCGGCTACCACGCGTGCACCCTGACCGGCAAATTCGATCACCAGCGCCTCCCCTATTCCTGAAGAGGCTCCCGTTATCACAACAACTTGGTCTTTAAAATTCATGATTGCGAAAACAACGTTACAAACTGCATCTAATTTTACCTAGTGAAAAACTATTATCAAAAAACACTTTATTTGCCTTCTTCGTCATTTGCCCGGCAAGACTACCAATTACTACCAATTACCACCAATTACCCCCAATTATCATCAATTACTACCAATTACCACCAATTACCCCCAATTATCATCAATTACTACCAATTACTACCAATTACTACCAATTACTAAATTACCACCAATTACCACCAATTACCACCAATTACCATCAATTACCATCAATTACAACAAATTACTACCAATTACAACAAATTACCACCAATTACCATCAATTACCATCAATTACAACAAATTACCACCAATTACAACAAATTACCACCAATTACTACCAATTACCACCAATTACCACCAATTACTACCAATTACTACCAATTACTACCAATTACAAACCAACAACCCCGTGTCTAATTCCCGCCCAGGGTTTTGTCGGCTTGCTGCTGTGCGTCAGCTTTTATTTTGTCGGCCTGGCGACGGGCAGCATTCATAATATTATCTGAATTTTTCTGAGCTTCTTTCACCAGATTATCGGCGGTATCGTCGGCTTGGGCCAGCAGGCTTTTGATGGTAGCTTTGGCGGCAACCTCGGCAAGCGGTCCGTTCTTTTTGGCTTCAGCCATAAGTTTGTCGGCTTGTTTGCGGGCCTCTTCTTTGGCCTTTTCGGCACTTTGGCGCGCGGTAGCCATCAGTGCGTCGGCTTGTTTCTGCGCATCAGCAATAACTTTTTGCGCCTGCTTGTCGGCATCGTCAATAATCTTTTGTGCCTTGGCTCTGGCTTCAACTTTGCCCTCTTCCAGTTTCTGACGCGCTTCCTGTTCGAGTTTTTCTTTTTGTCGCTGCAATTCTTCGAATGCTTTATTTTTCAAATCATCCACCATCGATTTTCCGGAGCCATCGCCCGGAAAAAGTCTTACGACCGGGTCAGTTAGTGTTCCGCCAATGTTGGCCTTTACTGTAACAGTTTCGCCCAGGCTAAAGTTGGTTCCCACCTTGTTGGCTTCCTTCACCAGGTTGTCGAGGATGTCGTTGGCTGCACCGCCAAATTTGGCGCGCGGAATTGTCAGAATCATGTCGTAGCTTATGGTTTCATCCAACGCTGTCCAGCCGCCGACGCTGGCGTTGATGTCGGCATATTTGATATCAAAAGGTTCTACAAGCAATTTCCCGTCGATAAATTCAAATGAAATATCTACCGGTCCCATCAGCAATCGCTTTAGGTCGGGCATTTTGAGCAGGTCGGCTAATTTGTTAAAGGTGTTTACATTTTGGATGGTGATGGTGGTAGTTTGCAGGCTTCCTTTTCCGTTGAGGCTGCTGTAAATGGGCATCATTTCTTTGTCGAGCAAAGTAGTCATGTTGAAGTTGGTGGTAAATCTGCCCTCTGTTTTTTCGGCTATGGGAGTAAACTTTTCGATGGTGCCAAAGCTTTTGTAAGCCGACTGGATGTCGATGTCAGCAATGCGCATGTCGAGCTGAGCTTGTGGCCGTGCGGGGTTTTTCGCATCGTACTTTCCTGACAGGTTTGCCGTCCCCTCCAAAACGCCCATGTTGAGATTGTCGAGCGTGATGGCTTGATTGGCCACTACCATCTTTCCGTTAACATTCGTCAGTTCCAAATTATCATAAATCACTTTATCGAAATGTGTAGTAAGCGTGAAGTCGATATTGGCGGGAACCTCGATAACGCCCATCGAAGCGGTATCTGCCGTGGGCGGAGATTGTGCAGGATTAGCAGATTCAGTGGCCGGAGCAGAAGTATCGGCGGGCATCAGATCGGTGATGTTAAGATACGCCGACTTAAGGTCGAGCTGTCCCAGGAGCGTTCCGTCGGAAAGGACGTAGGGCAAAAAGTTCTCGATGCGTCCGGTAGCCGAAAAATCGTTGCGGCCAATATTCATAGCAAAATTGACCAAATCGAGATAGGCCGGCGAAAAGTTGAGCTGTGCGCTGGTGATATGCACCGGCTCTGTGAGATATTCGGTTGGATATTTAAAATCCTTCATCAGCAGCGAACCGATGAATTTAAAATCATCATAACGTTCATTTTCGATAGCCGACATCGCGCCCTCAAAAGAAACATCGGCTGTGACGGTTCCGCTAAGCGATTCGGTTTCCTGGAGCGGATACACCTCGCCAATGCGCGACAAATCGGCTTCGCCTTCGATGGCTCCTTTTAGGTGCAGGTCGCTCATTGGATTTTTAATAAAAAGATTAGCTGAAATTGCGTTGCCAGCCATCACCAGGTCGAAACGGGAAACATCGACGGTAAGATTGTCGAAGTCGCCGCCGGGGAAGTTGATGCGCGTGTCGATATTTACATCGCGCACGGCCTGCGGCAGGTCTGGATATTGGAAGAAGCCATCCTTCACTTCCAGATTGACAGCAAAAGCAGGATAATCCGTTTCGGTGTACATTCCTTTCACGTTGCCGTTGATAGCCAGGGTACCGGAGGTTTTCAAGCCGTCGAAATTGTTGCTGTAGATTGCCGGCACCATCGAAAGGAAGTTTTTGAATTCCGATTTTTGGGATGCAAAGGTCAGCATCAGGTTCATATCGCCATTATCCTGCATTCCCACTGAGCCATCAAAGCCAATAAACAATTGATTGAGGCGCAATTGGTTTTCCTTTAAAGTGTAGATGCTGTTGGCCAAATCGGCATCGATTCTGGCATCCAACACCGCCTCCACATTGCGAAGATATTTTACACCATCATAAATTACAGTTACATGTTCGATGCTTGTGTAGGTATTTAATGAAGTGAAATCGAGCGTAAAATCGCCGGACATTTTAAAATCGACGCCATCAAGCAGGGCATAGGTGGTAAGGCTTTCGTCGTTGTAAATGATGCGCCCTTTATTGATGGTCACATTTTGCAATTCGATGACGAAAGCCGCAGAAGGTTCTTCACCAGCAGGTTCGGGTGCAGGTTCAGAAGGTAGCGCTATGTCGTAGTTGGCGATTCCCTCTTTAGTTACCAGCACATTTATTAATGGTTCGTTGATGTGTACTTTGCGCAACTTATAGTTTTCGCCTTTGATTACGCTCATCAGGTCGAGTGTAAGATCAAATTGAGGAATCCACGCCAGCGTATCGCCCTCGAAAGGCGCTTTATTAGCCACCGAGAGTCCTTCGAGACGGAAGTTGAAGTTGGGAAAACTTCTGAATAACGATAGGCTAAAGTCGGTGAAATCCACCTGGGCATTCACATTTTTATTAATCTCCACTTTTACTTTTTCCACGATCTGGTCGCGGAAAAAATAAGGAATGGCCACCATTGCAAGGATTATCACTAAAAAAATGATTCCGATAATTTTAAGAAATAGTTTCATGACGTTTTATTTTTAATCAATTATTTTTAAGTCGAAAAGATTCATAGACCAAATTTCTAAGATAAAAATCGGCGATTACCAGTGCTGCCATTGCTTCCACCACTGGTACCGCCCGTGGCACCACGCAGGGATCGTGACGGCCGGTAACGGATATTTGCATCTCCCGGCCGCTTTTGTCCACCGTCGTTTGTTGCCGTGCAATGCTCGCCGGCGGCTTAAAGGCCACCCGAAAATTGATGGGCTGCCCGTTGGAAATTCCACCCTGGATACCTCCGGAGTGGTTGGTGCGCGTAGTGATTGCGTTGTTTTCAACCACAAAAGCGTCGTTATGTTCAGAGCCTTTGCGCAAAGCAGCGGCAAAGCCCTCTCCCACCTCAAAACCTTTGGCTGCATTTATGCCCATCATGGCCGATGCCAGTGCAGCACTGAGTTTGTTATAGACAGGCTCGCCCAATCCGGCGAGAACCCCTGAAATGGTGCAAGCCACCACACCACCCACCGAATCGCCGTGCTCGATGAGTTCTTCGAGGAGTTTTTTCATTTGCAAAGCAGCAACTGCATCAGGGCACCGCGTGGGATCTGCGTCCACAATTGCCTGGGTTATGTTTGGAAATTGCTCATTTGTAGTAATATTTCCAATCTGATGGGTATAGGCCAGCACCTGAATCCCCAGTGGTTTTAACAGATGCATGGCAAAAGCGCCTGCTGCCACACGCACCAGCGTTTCGCGCGCCGAAGAACGTCCGCCGCCCCGTAGGTCTGCATGTCCATATTTTTTGTCGTACGTATAATCAGCATGAGAAGGCCGATAAATATTGGAAAAGGCGTCGTAATCAGCGCTGCGCTGGTCGCTGTTGCGGATGATGAAAGCAATGGGCGATCCTGTGGTTTTGTTTTGAAAAATGCCGGAAAGAACTTCAATTTTATCTGCTTCACGCCGCTGGCTCACGACGGCAGACTGGCCGGGCTTGCGCCGATTGAGATATTGCTGCACAACATCCAGGTAGATGGTGACGCCGGGAGGAAACCCGTCGATAACGCCGCCCATGGCTGTGCCGTGTGATTCGCCAAAGCTGGTGATGCGTAATATTTCTCCGAAACTGTTTGAGGCCATAGCGTTTGGTAATTCCCAATAATAAAAAACAACAGCAAAGGTCGGTGTTTATAGTGTTACAAAAAGTTAATTGACAAAAAAGATGATAGAAGTTAGAGGTGAGAATTGAGGAAATCCATAGCCCAGGCATTTATGCCTGGGATTAAAATGATTGAAATGAAGGGTTGTCAAAAACCCCCGGTGGAATTGGTGTTACAATCTTACCGGGGGTTTGATTATGATGCTGCTAAAGAGCTGTTATGCGTCGTTAAGCAGTTTGAGTTTAGATTCGAGAACTTGCAGTTCTTCTTTGGCCTTATTGATTTTCTTTTCAAACTCATCTTTAAATAAGTTGGCCTTTTTGCTGTCGGCCAGGAAACCAATGTTGTTTTCCCACACGTGGATGTCGTCGCGCAGGGTGTTGATTTTTCCCTGTATGAAAATGCGCTCTCTGGAAAGTGTTCGCTGTGCATCGGGCGCCTCTTTTACTGACTCCATGCGGCTGCGGTAAGACGACAGCGAAATCTCGCGGTTGCTGATGTTGAGCTTGTCGAGTTGTTTGTTTACGATGTTTCTGAAAGCATTCTGCAACCGGTCTTTGTCTTTGAAAGGCACATGGCCAATGTCGGTCCACTGACGCTGGAAGTCTTTGAGTTTGTTGAGGTTTTCTGATTTATCTTCACCAAATTCGGTTTCCTCAAGCAGCTTTATAAGTTCCTCTTTGCGGCGCAGGTTTTCGCCTTCGTCCTCACGAATGCTGCCAAAATGTTTGGTTTTGGTGTTGAAAAAGGCGTCGCAGGCAGCGCGGAAACGTCTCCATATTTTGTCAGCGTTTTTGCGTGGTACCGGGCCTATCTCTTTCCACTCTTTCTGCATGTCGATAAGCTCGCGGGTGGTTTGCTTCCAATCAGTGCTTTCGCTGAGCGCTTCGGCACGCACACAAAGATCAAGTTTTTGATTGTAGTTGTTGATTTGCTGATCTTTGAGTTTTCCAAAATACTCTTTCTTTTCGCTGAAGAAGTTGTCCATGGCGGTGCGGAAGCGCTCCCATACTTCGTCGTTCTGCCGTTTGGCAGCGGGACCCATGGTTTTCCAAACTTTGAAAAGCTCATTGAATTGATGGGTTTTTTGCTGCCATTGTTTCAGCGATTCAACCTGACCTTCGAGTAACTGCTCGGCTTTTTCGCACAGCGCTACTTTTTGCTGGTAGTTGATGTCGTGCTGATCTTCCATCAGCTTATAATGATCGCGCCGACGCTGATTGATTTTGTCGGTAGTAGATTTGAAACGTTCCCAGATTTCTTCGTTTTTGTCGGCTGGCACCGGCCCCACCTCTTTCCACTGTTCGTGGAGTCGTTGTAGTACTTTGAACGATCGGATGATGGACGATTCGAGCAAAAGCTCCTCGGCGCGTTCGCAAAGCTCAATCTTTTGTTCCAGGTTTTTCTTCAGGTCCAGGTCTTTTAGCTCTTTGTTGATCTTTACTTTATCAAAGAACTTTTCCACCAGGAAATGATAGTTCTGCCACAAATTGTTTACTTCGGCTTTGGGCACTATTCCCAGCGATTTCCATTCTTCCTGCAAGGCGCGGAAATCGTCGTAAGTCTTTTTGAGGGTTTCTTCAGAAGCGATAAGTTCTTTCAGCTCATCAAGTATCTGTTGCTTGCGCGCAAGGTTTTGATGTTTCTGTACCTCAAGCTGATCAAGATATACACTTCGTTTTTGTTTGTAAATGGCAAAAAGACCATCAAATTTTTCCTGGAGCGCATCGTGCAACTGCTCAGGTTGTTTGTCGGCAACTTCCTCCCCACTCTCTTCACCCTCTTCATGTTCGGTGGTGGCAAGGCTTTGCTGAATTTGATCTTCTTTGTGGGCTTTTGTTTTTTTGATAAAAGCGACTTTTATCAAAGCTACCTTCGATTTTATCTCGTTCACGTCGTCGGCAGCCACCAGTTTTTCAAGTTGATCGATAAGCTCCTCGCGTGATAATTCTTCGTAGTTGGTAATCTCATCCTCGTCGTGATCCTCCTCTTCATCTTCTTCTTCGTCATGGGTTTTCTCCAGTACTTTGTCGGCAGTTTTTGCTGATGCAACTGCTGTTAGTTGCGCCCCTGGGTCAACCTCCGCTTCGGTTTCAGTTTCAGCAGCAACTTCCGGCTCTTTAGCAGCTTCGGCTTTGCTTTCGATCTCAGTTTCAGCAGCAACTTCCGGCTCTTTAGCAGCTTCGGTTTTGCTTTCTGGCTCTGTTTCAGCAGCAACTTCCGGCTCTTTGGCGGCTTCGGTTTTGCTTTCTGGCTCTGTTTCTGCAGCAACTTCCGGATCAGCAACAGCTTCGGGTTCCACGGGAGATTTTGTTTCGGCCTCAGCCAATGCTTCGATTGGTTTTTCTTCAACGATTTCCAAAACTGGTTCAGCGGCTGGTTCTTCCGTTTTCGCGGCGTCATCGGGAGTAAACTCAGTTGATGCATCCACCGTGGCAGGCTCAGTTTCGCCTTGCGGAGTAGCTGCCGTTTCGATAGCAGGCACTTCCCCGGCTACTCTTTTCTCTACTGCTGATGCAATCAATTCGACACCTCTTTCAGCTTGAACTTCAGGGGTAGCATCAATTTGCTTTTCATCGCTGATTCCGCTTTCAGCAGCCTCTTCATCCAGTGGTGGTTTTGCTTGCGCAACGGTGCTTTGGGTTTGTTCGTCGGTAGATTCCTGAACCTGATCTACTGTTTGATGGGTTTCTTGCTGTGGTTGGTCGGCCTGGAGCGTCTTCTCATCCTGCGTCCCGTTTTGGGATTCATCAGGAATTTGATTGGTTTGATCTTTTGTTTCCATTAACTAAAGAAATTTTGTCGTACGTAACGTTTTGTTTTTACAGTATTCCGGTTTTTATACTGAAATAAAAACCTGATAATTAGATGTCTTTTTTTAAAAAAATGAGTGCAAAAATAGCATTTATTCGATGGCAGAATCATTCGGCAGAATTTTAACTTTTACCGCCTGCCACCGGGCAACAAACTGCGCACATGAATCTACGATTTGTAGAGTTTTTTATCCACAATTCATTCATAGTTTCAAGCGGTGGTTTCGATAGAAATCCAACGCCAATCGGCATTACCCATATTCAATATTTCCGCCCAACCAAGTTGGCACATTTTTAAAGCATAAGTGATGTTGAAATAAATAAAATTTGAATTATGCGTAAGGCAGGATTTGTAATGTTGTTTTTGGGGATTGTTGGTGTAGCCGTATTCGGTATTCAAACACTAAGCCATGCCGAAAATTTTTCTTTTTTGGGAATTATGATCGGGCGTGATGTGGCTGGGGATATGCCATTGATATTAAGCGCGCTGTTGCTGGTAGCAGGCATTTTAATATTGAAACTTATCAAACCATCCTTAAATAAATAACCAAACCTTTTTAAAACCTAAAATTATGGCAAAAAATCATGGATCACAAATCAAAGACGACAAGCAATACGAAGCGCTCAGAGACGAGGGCTATAGTAAAGAAAAGTCGGCCAGAATAGCAAACACACCACGCAAAGAAGCCGGCCGCAAAGGTGGCGAACATGGCAAATACGAAGACTGGTCAAAACAGGAACTTTACGACAAAGCCAAAGATATTGGCATCAAAGGGCGCTCGGAGATGAGCAAAGATGAGCTAATAAAGGCGCTGCGGAAATAGGTCATCTTCTTCATCGAGGTAATGTTATTTGAGCTGAAAAATGATGTGACTGAGTAGATTTCCATTTGCTCATTACATCATTTTTGTTTTTCGTAAAGTCTTTACAGTTGCCCTACTGTATGCGCAATGGTTTTAAAAAAAGAAGACATTACTTTGTTTGGATTTTTTACCTTTAACAACGGGCAAACCAAGTGTAATCCAACAATGCATGCCACCGCGGTAGTAGAGGATTTTGTCGGCGGGATAACCATTTTTGAGTAAAGTACGAATGGCTTTGGGCGACTGCGGACACTGTGGCCCGTTGCAGAAAAATATTGCCGGACGGGTTTCGTCGAGATGATCTTTTAGCTCAGCGATGCGATCGTGTGGCAGATTAACAGAGCCGGGGATGGTGGTCTCAACAAAGAAATCAGCGGTGCGGGCGTCGATAATCTGCCCGCCTAAATCCTGAAAGCGGCTCACAGTGAGTTCGTCAACGGTTTGCACCCCTTCAGCAACTTGCATAGGTTGTATTTCGCCCCAGGTGGTATCAACCTCCACTCGTGTCGGATTGTTGAGTACCGGCTTCGGGATCATTTGCACCTTGTTGCTTTTGGGAACGCGTTTTTCCTTGATATCCATAACTTATTATTTTATGTTTTTAAACACTTCGTTTAATGGTCGTTTCATTACCCGTGTCTTCAAAATTGTCAGGCTCGCCGGGGATCCCTTTTATGGATGAGGTGCTGTGCTCAAGCGCTGTGGGGTCTTTGTGAAGACGCGGCTCAAGATATTTTTCTTTCTCACTGTTGAACTCGCTCTGTGTGATTTCGCCACGGCGGTAGCGGTCTTTGAGTTCGTCGAGTGTTGATTTGCCATCGGGGCCGCGACCCTTGCCTCGTGGGCGCAGCCGGGTGATCATCACTATTATTCCCACCACTATGGCGAGGCCAAGCAGCCAGGCCCACAGCATATCGAGATTGTATGCGCCGTTTTCGTTCAGCATTAAAAATATCATTGTCCTTGGTTTAATAAAGTTTGATTTTTAAAAAAAATAGAATCGTATTGTTTGTATTGAAATTATTATTCCAATTCATTGCTGTAACTTGTTTTGATTAGGAATAGCACGCTGCTGCCGCTAAAATGGATTATCCATCAAGAATAGTTGGATCATGCGATGGGTAGATACCTACACAAATTTGTTGCTGCGCTTCCACGAACAAATCAGATACACAGATGGAGCTTCGTGGAAATAACCGCAACTTAGCATCCGGGGTCACAGCCTTCGCTGATGTCGTGCAGCTCAATTTGAAAAGTAGTATGGCCAATACCGAAATGATCTTTCAGCTCTTGCTGTAGGTTACTGATAAAGGAATCATCATAGCCTGCGGGCATTATAAGATGTGCGGTAAGTGCAACCGCTGTGGTACTCATGGCCCAGATGTGCAGATCGTGAATATCCATCACTCCCTTCTGATCCAGGAGGAAATTGCGGACATCCTCCAGATTAATATGCCGGGGCACTGCGTCGAGTGCCAGATCGATAGAATCGGTAAACAGGCGCCAGGTGCTCCAAAGCACCACGACGATGATCATAAAACTAATGAGCGGATCAATCCACATTATCCCCGTAAGGGTAATGAGCAAACCGGCTATTACCACCCCCACCGAAACGCCGGCATCGGCAGCCATGTGCAAAAAAGCTCCCCTTATATTTAGGTCGTCCTTTTGACCTTTGATAAAGAGCAACGCGGTGAGGGTGTTGATGACCACGCCAACGCCAGCCACCCACATCACCTGAACGGAAGCCACCGGCTCAGGATTCCTGATACTTCCGATTGCGTCCCAGCCAATGGCAGCCATGGCACCAAAGAGCAGCAGGGCGTTGAGAATGGAAACCAGGATGGTGGTTTTGCGCAAGCCGTAAGTATATTTTCCTTTTGGACGACGCGTAGCCAGCCAGGTGGCCAGCCAGGCAAAAACCAGGCTCAGCACATCGCTGGCATTGTGCACCGCATCGGCAAGCAGCGCCGACGAATTGGCCAGCAAACCATAGATAACTTCCACAGCAACGAAACCAACATTGAGCGCAATGCCAATGGCAAAGGCGCGCCCGTGTGATACGGTAGCAGGATGTGCGTGTGAATGATTGTGCGACATGGGGCAAAGATAATTCGTTGGCGGTAAAACAACGGTAGCATGAAAAGGTTTTGATGGATTTGGTCGAAAAGCATTACTTTTAGCCGTTTATTTCTTATCGAAAAGCGTTATGATCCGTTTGTTATTTCTATTAATTTCATCCATAATTTTTGTATCGATATCTCTTTACAGCCAGCCGAACGATACATTGTTGCTGCAACTCGATAAGATGATTTTGCAAAAAGAAAACTTTAGAAACCAAAAATACCACCAGATCGGTCAACTCAAAAGCCAGCTTACCGAAGCCCGTCTCACTAAAGATTTGGAACAGGAATACCAATTATGTCAGCAGCTTTTTGATGAGTATGGCTCCTTTATCTACGACTCGGCATTTCATTATGCCATGTGTATGCAGGAGCTGGCGCATGCTTCCGGGCAACCCGAAAAAATAGTGACCGCGCGCCTCAACATGAGTTTTGTTTTGCTTTCGTCGGGGATGTTTCGCGAAGCACTCGACACACTCCGAAGCATCGATCCGGGCTATCTCACCAACGATCAACAGGTGACCTGGTACAACCATCAGGCACGCGCCAACTACGATATGGCGGAATATGCCAGCGACCCTTATTTTACACCAAATTACACCTCGCGTGGCAATGCCTTTATCCGCAAAGCCATTGCTGCTGCCGACTCGGCTACTTATCGCAAATGGGTGCTGATGGCTCTGCTCAACCTCAACAAGGGAAAAATTGACAGCGCCCGTTTTTTTTACCACAAAGTGCTCGATCAGTTCGAAATCAGCACACACGAAAAAGCGATGATTTACGCCAGCCTGGCCATCCTCGACCTTAAAGAAACCGATACCTCAGCAGCCATCGGCAACCTGGCACGCAGCGCAATGAGCGACATCCGGGCCGTGGTGACCGAAACCATTGCTTTGCGCAATCTGGCCACTTTGCTTTATCGCCAGGGCAATATGCTGCAGGCATACAATTACATCCTCGATGCCAACAACGACGCAGGTTTCTATGGCGCCCGCCAACGTACTTTCCAAATTTCGGAAGTGCTTCCCCTGATAGAAGGCGAAAAATTGAAACTTACCGAAAACCAAAACCAACAACTCCAGCTTTATGTAATCTTTTTGGCAATACTTGCCGCACTGGTTCTGGCTTCGCTGTTGGTGATCATCAACCAGCTCGTCAAATTGCGCAAAGCACGCGAAACCATTTTACAGGCCAACCTTAATTTGAAAGCCCTCAACGAAACTTTGAGCGAAGCCAACAAAATCAAAGAAGAATACATTGCGTATTATTTCAATATCAGCACCACCTACGTCGATAAGCTTGAATTGCTACGCGACAGCCTGCAGCGCAACATCGACAACCGGCGCTACGAAAACCTGCAACAGGCCGTGGATAAGCTGAATATTAAAAAAGAAAGACTATTACTTTTTCAGAATTTCGACAAGATTTTCCTAAGCATCTTCCCTGATTTCGTCGAAGGTTTCAACGCACTGTTCAAACCCGAAGACCAGGTAGAGCTTACCGAAGACGGCGCCATGAACACCGATCTGCGCATCTTTGCACTCATCCGCATGGGCATTACCGAGAATGAGGCCATCGCCAAAATCCTCAACTTTTCTATCAACACCATTTATTCGTATAAGAATCGCATCAAAACGCGGTCGATCGTCACCAACAACGAATTTGAGGACTACATCATGGCCATCCGATCAGTTTAGATTTACGATTTTGGATTGACGATTTTGGATTGACGATTTCGGATTAACGATTTTGGATTGACGATTTTGGATTTTGGAATGTAGAGACGCACAGCCTGCCCCGCCCCAGCGGGCGACGTGCGTCTTTTTCCCCACGCCAGTGTGATTTTAATTTCCACGGACATGCGTCTATTTTTTCACGCCAGTGTGGTTTTTATTTTTAAATAAGGCATAGGGAAGGTTTTTAAGTCCTATTTCGGATATTCTATGCGGATATGATAGATATTCATCAGTTTCTTTTTCAGAATTTTCTTCACTTTATTAATGTCGCGCAGGGTGATGTTGGAATTGATAAACTGATCGGTTTCCATCTGTTTGTTGATGATGTTTTCGACCAGATTGTCGATGGTCACCTCGTCGATAATTTTCAAACTGCGTGAAGCAGCTTCCACCGAGTCCGACATCATCACCACGCTGGTTTCTTTGCTAAAAGGAATCGGCCCCGGATAGGTAAAGCGGCGCGGATCGACTTTTTCATCGGGATTATCTTTTTGCTGCATGGCATAGAAATATCCTACTTTGCTCGTTCCGTGGTGGGTGCGGATAAAGTCGATGATCTGCTCCGGCAGTTTGGCTTTTTTAGCTTTTTCGATACCATCGATTACATGATCGATGATGATGCGGGCACTCTCTTCGTAGGTGAGTTCGTCGTGGGGATTAACACCCGTTACCTGATTTTCGATAAAATACATCGGGTGATTCATTTTACCAATGTCGTGGTACAGCGCCCCAGTGCGCGTTATCAGCGCGTCGCCGCCAATTTCGTAAATACATTCTTCGGCCAGATTGGCTACCTGCAGCGAGTGCTGAAAAGTTCCCGGCGCGCGCATGCTCAGCTCGCGCAGCAATTTACTATTGGTATCCGAAAGCTCCAAAAGCGTAACATCCGTCACCAGCGAAAACATACGCTCGAATAGATAAATGAGCGGGTAAGCTACCAGAATGAGCAATGCGCTGCCGCCAAACATGGCATAATCCACCGGACGAATCGTGGAGAAATTCCCTTCCTGAATAAGATTAAGGCCTGTATAAATTGCCGAATACGACAGGAAAACCACGATGGCTGTAAAGAGAAACTGGGATCGCTTTTGCAAATTGACAATACTAAATATGGTGATGATGCCAGCGATTAGTTCCATAAAAAGAAACTGAAAACTATTGGGAACCAGAAACCCGATGAGTATAATCATGATGAGATAAACGTAGAGCGCCAGCCGCGTATCGAAAAATACGCGTATGAGTATGGTGCCAATACACAAGGGCACCAGATAGATAAACTGCGGATCGATGCGTAGCGCCACGCTGGTGAGAAATACCATGAGAATGAGCACCAGCAATATCAGGATTACCTTTTTGTTGTCGCGCAATATGTCGCGGCGGAAGAAATAGAGAAAAAACACCAGCACCATCAGCGAGATGGCCACCAGCAGCACCTGTCCGGCAAGGATCAGATAATAGTTGCTGTCTTGCCCCAGCCGCGCCTCAAACTCTTGTCGCAGCGATTCGAGTACCTGAAACTTCGCTTTGTTGATGAGTTCTCCTTTTGAAATAATACGCTCGCCCTCTTGCACCATGCCGCGTGTGGATGAAATCTGATTCAGATAATTCTGAAGTTCTTTCTGCGTCATCGATTCGTTGAACGAAACGTTTTGCGTCATCGTTTCTTCGAGTAATTGCTTGAGCAGCTCTTTGTCCACACCTTCCGATTGCGCCAGCATATTTTTAATTTTTTCGTATGCCGAATGGATATTGTAGAGATCGCCCAGGCGCACCTTCTCGGCGGTGTTGTTGATGATAAGGGTAATCAGATAGTCGGGTGGCTTATTTTCGATGGCAGGGATGGTTTGGACAATGCCCCGGTTGAGCGTGGATGAAAGAATTTTTAAACCGCGTTCGAGCGAAGCCTCCTTGAGATTCTTGTTGGTAGCAGACGGGCCGTACTTCAATGCCCAGTAATTGTTGAAATTGTCGATAAATTCGGTGCGGATGGTTTCGCTTTTCTGGATGTTAAAATCGAAAAATAGCTCGCGATTGGCCATTATTTCGTTGCGTTCCTTTTCGGCTTCTTCGGGAGCTTTCAGTATCGGGAAGTCGAAAGGCGCTATCAGATCGTCGTGCTGCCAGGGACGCCCTTTGGCGTATTCGTATTTAAACTTGGCCTCTTTCGGAAAAAAAGAAACCAATATCACCAGGCTCACCAGAAAAAGAAAAACCTTGTAAAAAATAGAATAATGCTGACTGAGAAATTCCCAGATTCTGTTCATGGTCATCAAAAATTTGAAGCGAAAGTAATTTATTTTTCGCCTTTCGGAAAATTACCCGACACCTTTTCGGTTTAGTGCAATAAGTTTTGCATGGGTTGAACGCTTATTGCCGCATAATTGTTAACATTGCCAAAAAAAAATATCGTATGGAAACTTATGGATTTTGCAATTTGAGCTGTGTGCCTTTGCGCGCCGCTGCCAGCCATCAGAGCGAGATGGTGAGCCAGTTGCTTTTTGGCGAAACCTTTGAAATTCTGGGCAACGAAGGCGCCTGGTTGGCGGTGCAATGCAGCCACGACGACTACCAGGGATTTATTGATGAGCGACAATGTTTGCTGATCTCTGACAAAGATTACCAGCATTTGCAGCAAGCCCACAACCAATACGCCGGCACTGTGAATAATTATGCCACAGACCAGGCCGACAATCGTATCGAAATTTTCCCGGCGGCAAATATGCGGGGCTTTCGCAATGGCAAATTAGTGTTGGGAGCCACTACCTTTTCCTATGATCATCCGTTACAAAAGCCTTTGCCTAATGCCGCAGGTGCAGAAGTAATAAAATCTGCGCGCCTCTATCTCAATGCACCATACTTGTGGGGTGGCCGCACCACAGCAGGCATCGACTGCTCGGGGCTTACGCAAAATTCTTTTAATCAAAATGGAATAGCGCTTCAGCGGGATGCCTCCATGCAGGCTACTCAGGGCAAAACTATTCATCTTATTTGGGAAGCTAAATGTGGCGACCTGGCTTTTTTCGACAACACCGACGGACAGATAACCCACGTGGGAATTATCACCGGCGAAGGCACCATCATTCATGCTTCCGGTTTTGTCCGCATCGACGAAATAGACCACCAGGGCATCTTCGACAGCAAAACCCGAAAATACACCCACAACCTGAGAACCATCAAGCGGCTGATTGACGAAGGGTAAGTTTGTTTGTTGTTTGTTGTTTGTTGTTTGTTTCCCGAATCGCTGCGCTCTCGGGATTTCCCCGATGGGTCGGGGCAGGCAGCTGCGCTCAAGTTTGTTGTTCGTTGTTCGTTGTTTGTTGTTTGTTGTTTTTTGTTTGTTGTTTCCCGTATCGCGGCGCACCAGCGTTTTGCATCTCAAGCAGTTCAAAATTTATTAAATCGTTTTAATATCACTATTTCATTAAAAGGTTTATTTTTGTGCCGTTTTTTAAATCACATTAATAATACAATCAAATGATACTTCAAACAAATTTACAACACGTCACCTCTGCCGATCAATTTCAAAAAATTCTGACTGAAAATAGCAATGTAATGATTTGCTGTGGGCGCATGGGGCCGATGTGCATTCCCGTGTATCAAACCATGAAAAAGATAGAAGGCGAATATGATCACGTAGCTTTATATGATTTTCTTTTTGATCATCCCGATGCACATCTTATCAAAAATCTGCCCGAATGCGCCGGCTTTATGGGATTACCTTTCACTGTTTACTACAAAAATGGCGAAGTAACTGCGGCCACCACCGGCATGCAAAATGAGGGGCAGATTCGTCAGGTGCTCGATGCACAATTTGGCGGGTAGGAATATTAATTGTAAACAGCCTGACGGAAGTTCCGTATGGGTTATCCCATGATGCCGGCAGATGGAGTTTCTTGTCTGCCAACTTACCAGGATGTTCCGGTGAGAAAGCTATTTCTGCTCTATCTCTACTTTGCGTAAATCTGTAAAGCGCTGCTGTACTTTTTCTGAGAATTTTTGCCTTACGGCGAAAGTAAGACGGCAGGTCATCTGGAAGTCCTGCGCCACAATTTCCAAATCTTCTTCTTTGATGATACGCATCACATCGTTCATATCGGCGTAGTCGAATTTTACTTCAAACGTATCTTTGATGATGCGCGTCACAATTTCGTTGTTGGCGATGGCGTCGGCAGCGGCAAATTTGTAAGCGTTGATAAGACCGCGCACGCCGAGTTTGATGCCGCCAAAATAGCGCACCACCACGATGAGGCTGTTGGTAAGCTCATTGGAAAGCAGTTGGCCGTGGATGGGTTTTCCGGCGGTGCCCGAAGGCTCACCGTCGTCGTTGGCACGGTACTCGTCCTGGTGGTGGCCCAGAATCCAGGCGTAGCAGTGATGGCGCGCGTCGTAATAATGTTTGCGCAGCAGCTCCAGCTCCTCTTTTATTTCGGCCTCGCTTTGCACCGGCAGCGCATGCGCTATAAAACGGCTGCCTTTGTCTTTGAAGCTGCCTTCCGATTTTCGGCTAAAGGTTCTGTATGTATCTTTTATTTCCATGATGAAACCTGGGAGTACTGTTTTTCAGCGTGTTTTAAAAATTCATTCATAAATGCAAATGTATCCTATTCAAAACCTTTTAGCAGGTCAGGGCGGCGGGTTTTGGTTTTCTCGATGGCTTTCTCCATCGACCACTGGTAGATGGCTTTTTCGTTTCCCGACAAAAGTATTTCCGGAACCTTCCAGCCGTTGTAATCCGCCGGGCGTGTGTAAACCGGCGGGCTAAGCAAATCATCCTGAAAAGAATCGGAGAGCGCCGAAGTTTCGTCGCCCAGCACGCCGGGGATAAGCCGCACGATGCTGTCAGTGACTACGGCTGCTGCCAGCTCGCCACCCGAAAGCACATAGTCGCCGATGGAAATTTCGAGGGTGATGTAATGCTCGCGCAGCCGCTCATCGATGCCTTTGTAATGTCCGCACAGCAAGATGATGTTTTGAAATGTAGAAAGCCGGTTGGCGGTGGGCTGATCGAAGAGCTGGCCGTCGGGCGTAAGAAAAATCACCTCGTCGTAATCCCGCTCGCCGCGGAGTTTATCTATCAGGTCGGCGATGGGTTGAATGGCCATCACCATGCCAGCGCCGTGGCCATAAGCATAATCATCTACACGCCGGTGCTTGTCGCGGGAGTAGTCGCGGATGTTGTGGATAAGGATTTCGGCCAGCCCCTTGTTCTTTGCCCGCTTGATGATGGAGTGATCGAACGGGCCGGCAAAAATCTCCGGAAAGATGGTAAGTATGTCGATGCGCATCACAGTTCAGTTTTGAAATGGTTAATGCGCTGAATTTCGTTTGATCTCCCGCTGCAGGATTTGATCTGTAACTTCATAAACCGGCTGCTGTGCGTTTTAAAATTTTGCATCATCCGGCAAAAGTAGCAAAAACGCGTCTTTGGAGCGGGAGGAGATTATTCTTGGAGGAGTGGTTTGGGGAGTAATAGGTGGCAGAATGGTTAGTTGCCGTTTTTAAAGTACTTTCATTTAAGGTTTCAAGAAAACTAGAGTGGGCTACAACCCTTGATTTCACCACTGAACCGGCTAATATTTTATACATTGTTGCCAGTAGTGCTTATTCGAACATATTAAAATCTAACACTCTGTCTTCATAAATACTCGAGGCTGATTCTTGAAATATTTTATTAATACTTTTCTCTCGCGGTTTAATTTTTTTGGTGTAAAAACTTTCTGAACACGCCCACATTTCAGACCTACAAAGTAATAAATCATTCAGTTTTTTAAATAATGTATCTTCATCACAATCAAAAAAAGACTGAACAAAACCTCCGCAATTCGATTTATGTTCTTTCAGATAACCCACTATTAAAACATTCCCATCTTCAATTGGGAAAAATGAAATAAATATATCTGTTAAAATTTCGTAGTCTTTACCTGTTGACTGAATTTGATTCTTTCTTTCACTTGTAGTTTCATAGGTAAAATGTGAGGCAAGACAAATTTCACAATGTTTAGTATATTTAAATTTAAAGACGAAATTTTGAGTGTTACTATTTAAGTCTGATTCAATTTTTCCCTGATAATATTCAATATCTTTAATCCCAACTCTTTGCTGCTTGTCCAAATCATCAATTAACTCAATGTCAATTTCTCCTGACAATATTCTAGATTCTTTTTGATATTTATACCAATCTAATAATATCTCTTTCTTAACTTTTTCATTTAATAATGTTCGATACGCAAAAAGTAATTGGCTTTTATAATTTTCAAAATCTATTTCAAAATCTTCAATCGGAGAAAATATGTTTTTGTCATGTACTGTACAAAAACCTTTAAAAGAAAAGGCCTGGTTAATACCGACTCGTTTAAAATGGAATAAGTCGGTTTTAAAGAAATCAGATTCTGAGATTCGAATATGACCATTTTCTGCTATCTCATTCAGGATTCCATTTTTCTGTAATACATGCGAATTTATAGCTTGCTCATTACAATTTTTCACATTACATATTCTCTGTTTTGCAGAAGCTCTTCTAAATGTTTTATTAAGAACCTCTTGTATTTGCTTGCTTTTCATTATTATATTTTTGCCTATCATTACTACCAACGGATGTATCTGTATGTCCAATAAGGAATTCTCACCTAAATTACATACGAAGTATTGCACTTCAATTTATTGTTTTCCTGTCCTAAATAGCACGAACTCCCAACTTGCGAGTAAATGTTGTTATGCGCATACTCTTCTCTTCTATTTTGGCTTCCACCATGCATTTCTCCTATTAGAATATTTATAACCTCGCATTTTAACCGAACTCCAAAGTAACTTTTCTGATTCCCACTGTCTGCCTGCCGTTTCATTGTCAAATAGGTCTAATGCAGTTTCGGTTGTTGGCGTATTTGTATTATTTATTCTGGCTGGCCGTCTTGGGGGATTTGGATTTCTTCTTGCCTGGCGTCTTTCCAATTCTTCCAAAGCCTTAATTCTAATGTCGGCTGTAAATCTGCAATTAGGATAACCTGAACATCCATAAAATGACCTGCCGTAATAATTCTTGGGGCGGATAAAGTTTATCTTGTCCAACTTTTTACATTCAGGGCAAAACTCACCATTTAGATTAGGATTGTAAAGTAATTCTTCTAAGTCAAACCTTTTAAACAATTCTTTCACTGTGTTTTCTCCCTCAAATCGCTTCATGTATTCTTTCCTGCTGTTGTGACTCAAAATATTTAAGCTACCAGACCATTCGATTTTCCTGTCAATTATCGCAATTTTTTCGTGCATTCCATCTCGAAACTTAACAGTGACACCCATTTCTTTCAATTTTGAAACCACTTCTGTTGCGCCTTTTAACTGAAGTCGGTCATTGGGAGAGAGGGTTATTACGGAAATTCGGATTCCCTTTGAAAGCAACTGTGAAAACTTCATTTGAAGTTTTCCTAACCTATCACTTGTGAGATAAGGAGAAAAAATTATCAATTCGGAATTTGCTTTTGCCAAATCGTTATGGAACGCCACCCAAAAATCAATGTCGTCATAATTAGAACCGATGTTCTCTGGACTATCTTCAAGTGAATTGAGTTTGGCTGCCCAATAATCAAAATTTTCGTCACGCAAATCAGCAATGATTTCAGTTGAACTGATTTCCTTTCCTTTTTCAATGATGTGATCCAGCACATCAATGAAAAAAGTATTTCTTTCAAAAGATTTCTTGATGTATTTGTGGTTTGCAACAACAAACAATTTTGTTTTCGCTCTTGTCAAAGCAACATTGATAAGTAGTTTAGCACTTTCGGTGTTGTTGTACTCATTTATCATTGACCATTTCTTTGCTCCTTCTCCTTCAACACTATCAAAAATTATTGCTGTCTCTTCACCTCCCTGAAAACTGTGAATAGTGTTTACTCTTATTATAGCTTTTTCGTTTTTTTTATTTTTATCAATCAGCCCTTTGTCCTCTGCAATTTTCAGAATAAGTCGTGCCTGACTTCTGTATGGTGTAATTATTCCGATGGATTCGTTTTGTTCAAATGACTTTGATAATTTTTCAGCAAGTGAAACGCAAATCAAAGCACTAATAAGATTAAATCTGCCGCGAGCCTCTAACTGACTGCACCAAGGATTATGAATTGAAGTGTCAATGAGACAAACTGCTGAATTACCTGCAACGCTGTCGTATTTAATTTTGCTTTTTACGGATTCATCATCTTCAAGTCGGTTTTCGTAAATTCTTTTGTTTACTATTTCCGAAATGTGTGGGTGCATTCTGTATTGTATGTAAAGTGGTTGCACTCTTTTTTCCGCTTGGCTTATTTCAGAAATATGCAGTTCATCAAATATGCTTCTGCCTAACCATTTCTTTGCAAGTTCATCATCAGAAATGCATATAGGTGGAAGCTGTTTGAAGTCGCCTACAATTGTAATTCCCTTTTTGATTTTTGAAGCTGCCCAATAGAGCATAGGCATTGGAGCCATGCTCACCTCATCAACAAGCAAGATATCAAATTCAACATTCTCAATCTCCTTGGAAATGTAGGATTTAGTTAAAGTGGTTGCAACGAGTTTTGCATCTTTCAGAACCTGGATTTTTATTTCCTCAAGAGCCTTGTTGATTTCATTCAACCGGATTTGCAATTGCCTTACCTTATTGTCAAACTCATTTACTTCACTTTGAATTTCTGAAAGTGATTTGCCAACTTTAGAAAGCTGTTTTGATAATTCAGCTTCGCTTTTCCTATACGTTGTTGCAAGTGTATGAGCATTTTGATTGGCTTGCGTTAATTTTTTCTCAAGGTTTTTAAGTTGATTTGTCCAGTCAGATAGATTTAAGTTAGCAATTTCAAGATATGCTTCAATCCTACAAGGAGCAAGTCCTAAAAGTATTCGTTTTAAAACTCCTGAATTCTGTGCCTTAATTAATTCTTTCTGCAGCTCTGATATTCGCTTTTGAGTTTGAGAAATGTCATATTTTAATGGGTTTGCTAGTAAAAAAAGAGCTAGTTGTTCAGCTCCTAAATTTGATAGCTGTGAATTTATCTTGCCCATTTCGAGATTCAGATTTATAATGTCGTCGTTAGTTTGTTTTGCTTCTTTGATATTTTCAAGCCTACTATTCAATTCCTGTTTTTCTTCTAAAAGATATTTTGATTTGAACTCGGCAATCTTGTCAATCATTACCAAAGTGCAATCTTCCTGTTCATATTTATCACTCATTTCAGGTTTTGGAGTTCCTAACCTTAACAGTTGCCCTTCTTTGTAATAAGTTTTTCTCATTTGACCCGCTACTTTCAAAAGTGCTTGGTCAACAGCATTGTTTGAATGTGATAAGAGTAAAACCTTTCTGCCTAAGTTCAAATGACTTTCAATTGCTTTAGCAATCGTTTGAGTTTTTCCTGTTCCAGGTGGCCCCCAAATTATCGAAAGGAAATCGTTGATTGAAGATTCAACTGCTTTATGTTGATATGGATTCGGGTGGTCTTTTCCGTTGATAGAATATGATGTGCTGAAATTCCCTCCATCAATTTGAGAACGGTCGTCTTGAAATAACTTGTTGCTGTTTTCAAATCGGCTTTGAGTGTTTAGGTTGTCCTCATATTTCTTTTTTAATCGTTCAAGCAAATACCAAGTGTTAGTTTTAATTTTTGCAATCGGAATTCTTTCTCCTAATTTCTGCTTGATAGAAATTTGAACCTGTAGTCCTGTTACGGAAATAATGTCGCAATCATATTCTTTGCCGTTTACTTCAATGTTGGCTGGCGTGTCGTCAAGGGCAACCAGAAAACTTTCAAGAGTAAATTGATAAATAAAAAGGTCAAGAGTGTGTCTAATCAGCTCTCCATTATAAACTGTTGCAATATTGCCGCCTATCCCATTTTGGAGGACCTCAATTTCAATTGCTAAAGCATCTATGAATTCATTTACAATGGCCATGTTTTGTCAGTTATTTTGAACTTGTTCCGTACTTTAAAGAGTTGTAGCGTTTTACAATACAAACCGGTTAGGTTTTCGAGCGCGTCTGTATCCACAGTTGGGAAAGTTGATTTCAAAATCTAAGTCCCGCAAACCACCGCATTGCACGTGCTTAATGTGTGTGTTGTGGTTTCGTGGTTTTGCTTTTCCTGGATTCGCCAACATTATAGAGAAACTCCGGGGCGAAATCTGCTCCATTTTCCCATTCAATCGTAAATGGATTTAATTTGAAGTTTTTGAAATACTCTTCGTTTTTTAAAGGAACAAACATTCCGCCCCATAATTGATCTTGAAAGTCAATGACTTTAGTTTTTCCGTCATTAAATCGGAATTCGATTTTGTATCCTTCAATGTATTTTGCGCAGATTACTTTTATTGGATAGATTTCTTGTCTTACACTTTCTACTTCTTCTGTTATAGTTTTTAGATCAAGGTCTTTTGTTTTAAATGTCTTTAGTAAACGAGACAATTTTGTATCAATAGCCTCTTTTTCCAATTCTTTGGTCAACATAATTTTTTGTTGCCGTGGAAGCTGCTTAACCACCGAAAGGATTTGCTCAAACGTAATATCTATTTGCAATGCTGTTTTCATCTTTCAAGCTGTTTTTATTGTTTCGCAAATTTAAAAAATAATCATTGTAGTCCGCAATTTTATTCATGTGTTCACCTCGTTGGGAAACACACTTTTTTATAAGTCAAAAGTTGTTCATGGTATTTTTACGAATTGAAGGTCGGCTGTTTTTGACCAGACTACTTTTCGTTTAGCCTTTCTATATTTCGTTTATCCTTCCGGCAATTCTTACTTGATATCATATTTTAAAATACTACCATCACTCCTTCACCCAAATAGTTTTAATATTAACAAACTCCTTGATGCCGTAATGCGAAAGCTCGCGGCCGTAGCCGGAGTTTTTGATGCCGCCAAAAGGCAGGCGGGGATCGGATTTTGTCATCCCGTTGATGAACACACCGCCCGACTCGATCTGCCGCGCCAACTGCTGCGCCTTTTCGATGTCGCGGCTCCAGAGGCTGCCGCCCAGTCCGTATTGGCTGTTGTTGGCAAGCAGGATGGCGTGTTCTTCGCTGTCGGCTTTTATCACCGCCATCACCGGGCCGAAAGTTTCTTCATCAAACAGCGGCATTCCGGCCGTAACGTCCGTAACTACAGCCGGAGCAAAATAAAATCCTTTTCGCTTTAGCGGATGTCCGCCCATGCGTAGTTTGGCGCCCATGCGCACCGATTTGTCTATTTGCTGCTGCAATGCGTCCATCAGGTCGGCGCGTGCCAGGGGGCCATAGTCGATGTGGTCAGTGGCGGGATCGCCGGTTTTCAGAGTTTCCATTTTGTGGATGGCGCGCGCCACAAAATCGTCGTAAACTTCTTTGGCCACGATAAAACGCTTGGCGGCAATGCAACTCTGGCCAGTGTTGATCATGCGGGCAGTTACGGCTGTTTCGACACATTTTTCCATATCGGCATCAGCCAAAACAATGAAGGCGTCGGAGCCGCCAAGTTCCAGCACGGTTTTTTTGAGCAGGCGTCCGCAGGTGGCGGCTACTTTGCTTCCGGCATGTTCGCTGCCGGTAAGTGTTGCAGCGCGGATGTTCCGGTGTTGTAATATCTCCTCCACTTTGTCGGAACCCACCAGAAGCGTACGAAACAGATTTTCCGGGGCACCGGCCTGCTCAAAAACTGACTCTATGGCCAGTGCGCAGCCGCTTACGTTGGAAGCGTGTTTGAGCACCCCCGCATTGCCAGCCATGAGCGCCGGAGCGGCAAAACGGAATACCTGCCAAAACGGAAAATTCCAGGGCATTACGGCCAGCACCACCCCTATCGGCTCAAAAGAAACAAAGCTCCGTGAAGCATCGCTGGCGATGGTTTCGTCTGCAAGAATCTTTGCTGCATTTTCGGCGTAATAGCGGCACACCCACGCGCACTTTTCTATCTCGGAGCGCGCCTCGCTTAGCGGCTTGCCCATTTCGTTGGTCATCAGCAGCGCCAGCTCATCCCGGCGTTTCTCTAAAACATCGGCCACGCGCAGCATCAACTCCGAGCGGTGATCTATGGTGGTGGTTTTCCAATGATTCCAAGCCTCGTAAACCTGATCGACGATCCGGTTGCATTGTTCGATAGTGTAGGGTTCGTATTCGAGAATGAGCGCTTCGGTGGAAGGATTGATACTTTTCATAATGGTTTTCAAATTATTTTTGCGAATTTACAATTTCCCATTAATCCGCCAACAATTTTGAAACGGACAAAGCCCATAGATTTCACAATCGTCAAAGCCATCGTCTGGGACTGGAACGGCACACTGCTCGACGATACCGCCATGAGCCTTAGCGCCATGAACCAGATGCTCGCCAGACGCCAGCTCCCGCTGCTGAGCCAGGAGCGCTACCGCGAAATTTTTACGTTTCCGGTGCGCGATTATTACGAAAAAGCAGGTTTGTTTTTTAATGAAAAAGACTGGGATACTGTGGCAATGGAATTTATAGAAAACTACAAGGCTCTGCTTCCCGGCTGCGGCATCCATAGCGGCACCAGCCAAATTATCGGATATTTACAGACCCGTGGCTACCGCCAATTTATCCTTTCGGCCATGCAGCAGCAGTTGCTTCTGGCCTCTGTGGAAGCGTGTCTGGATGCCAAATATTTTGAAAGTATCAATGGATTAAACGATCACTATGCGCACAGCAAAGAGGAAAATGCTCAGCAGTTGGTGACTAAAAGCGGATTGCTGGCTAACGAGCTTTTGATGATTGGCGACACGCTGCACGACTGCGAAGTGGCCATGAGTGCCGGCATGCAATGTATCTTGTTTTCGGGTGGGCACCATGCCGCTCACCGGTTACGGGCCAGCGGAACGTTGGTGATTGACAGGCTGGAAAGACTTACGGAATTGCTTTGAGATTTTAGAAACACATCATTCACTCCTACGCCAGTTTCACAAAGTTACCCTCAAATTTAACATTGAAGTTTATTTCAGCTTGCAATGCTTTGAAAACGCTGATGATGGTATCGACGGTAGCGCTGTTAGCACTTCTTTCAAGTTTTGAAATTTGCGCTTTCTGATATCTGGTAAAAACGGCCACTCCCTGAGTCCCCTTCTCACTTCTTTGTCAGGCGACGGAAAGAATGCAAACATACAGACCGCTGCATTGGCTGGTTCAATTATCTCGCATCGCCATCACCCTCAATATCGATTGGCTCATAATTTTCGGAAGGCAGCTCAATCATCACTTCCTGCCCGGTTTTCACACCATTTACAAAATGCTCTATGCGTTCCACCTCACCGCTTTCGATGTAATAGACCCAAGCGCCGGTTTTAAGTCCGTGGTTGTATTTGCCGGCAGCGCGCACTTTGCCGTTGGGCTGGTAAAAAGTGATGGTGTCGTTCAGGGTGTCGTTTACAAAAAGGCCTTTGGTTTTCAGTTTCCCATCTTTAAAATACTGAATCCATTCGCCATCTTTTAAGCCGCTGTCGTAGTGGAGGATTTCTGCCGTATCACCATTTTGATAAAAAACAAAGAAGTCGCCTTGCAGCGTGTCGTTGACGTAATTTTCGGTGGTGAGCAGTTGGCCGTATTGGTCGTAATATTTCCATTCACCAGTTTTCAACCGGTTGAGATAAGTGCCTTCGGATTGTACTACTCCGCCGGGATGAAATGATGTGGTCGCAGCCCGTGTTCCGCTGTCGCTCATCAGTTGCCGCACTTTTATACGTGCTGCATCGTCATAATAAATAAACTCGCCCACCGGCACATCATCCACAAACTGTCCATGGTAGATCAGCCGCCCGGAGGCATCTGATTTTTTCCAGACACCCTGCCGGCGTCCCTGCGCGTCGGTTTGGTTGAGTGTGTCGCTGTGCTGCGCTTTGGCCTGAAAGCTCCAGACAAACACTATGCACATCATCAGCAAAAGGGTTTTCATTTTCTTTCTCATATAATTAAGCGGGAAATTCTTACGCTATAAAAAAGTGTTATTTTTCTTGACTGCACCAAAACAACGGAAAAAATTGGTCATTATTTAGTACAAAAAACCAAAGCACTACTTTTGCAAAAATACTACACGATCAAAACCAGTGAATAATTACTCATCCAAACTCCTCGAAAACGCTGTTGACGAGCTTTCGCGCCTGCCGGGCATCGGTCGTCGCACGGCGCTGCGCCTGGCGCTGCACCTGCTGGGCGAAGAAACAAGCACCGTAGAAGCGCTGGCCAACGCATTGACCACGCTTCGCAGCGAAATAAAATATTGCCGCACCTGCCACAACCTCTCCGACAGCGAATTGTGCGACATCTGCCGCGACACCCGCCGCAACCGCGAAATCATCTGCGTGGTTGAGGACGTCCGCGACGTGATGGCCATCGAAAAAACCAGCCAGTACCGCGGCTTATATCACGTGCTGGGCGGCATCATCTCACCCATGGACGGCATCGGTCCCAAAGACCTCACCATCGACAACCTGGTGGAACGGCTTCGCAGCGACGAAGCGAAAGAGGTGATTTTTGCGCTGGCAGCCACCATCGAAGGCGACACCACCAATTATTATTTGTACAAACAAATTAAGGATTTTGATGTAAAGGTAACCACCATTGCGCGTGGTGTGTCGGTAGGCGATGAACTGGAATATGCTGACGAGGTTACGCTGGGACGCTCTATTATTACACGCTTCCCCTACGAAAATGCCATGGCGCGCTGATGGATTATTAACTCTATCTTTTTTTACCACGCAAGGGAACCAAGGGCACGAACGCTAAAAATCTTTTTTCCTATTTTTCCTCTGTGTCGCCGTGCCTCCGTGGTTTATGCTTTTGTTTTCCACCACAAAATATTTCTTCTGTGTCGCTGTGCCTCCGTGGTTTATTCTTTGCTTTTCACCACAAAATATTTCCTCTGTGTCGCTGTGTCTCCGTGGTTTATTCTTTGCTTTTCACCACAAAATATTTCCTCTGTGTCGCCGTGTCTCCGTGGTTTATGCTTTTGTTTTTCACCACAAAATATTTCCTCTGTGTCGCTGTGCCTCCGTGGTTTATTCTTTGCTTTTCACCACAAAATATTTCCCCTGTGTCGCTGTGTGTCCGTGGTTTATGCTTTTGCTTTTCACCACAAAATATTTCCTCTGTGACGCCGTGTCTCCGTGGTTCATTCTTGTTTTTCTACAGCGCTCCCCTGATACACTTCTTCGGCTTCGCTGGCACGCAACGCTTCTTCAAAAAGATCGAGCTGGTTGGGTGAGATAAACAACCGCGGCGCCGCTTGTTCGTCGGGAAGAGCCAGGTAGTCTTCGATGGCTCTTTTGATGAGCTTTATCCGGGTCAATCCCTGCGCCTTGCAGTGTTTGTCGAGCGACTTTTTTTGCAACCGTCCGAGCTTAAAGGTAATGGTGCTGAATTTATGCGGAGCTTGTTTTTTCTGTTTTCGGCGCGCCATAGTTTTGATCATTTTATTTCGGCCATAAAAGTAGAAAAACCACAAGCACCCCGGCAAAATGCCTGATAATTATTATCCACAATTGGCTTTTTTTGTTAACAAAATGAAATTACAATAACTATGAGTGGCGATAGGTGTTGCACTCGGGTATTTTTTATTCACCAACAACACACTAATATGTCTTTCATTTTTCGTCTGTTTCTTATTTTCTCCATTACTATTTTTATTAATAACCAAACTCAACTTAGGGCGCAGGGCTGTAGCGATGCGGGCGTTTGCACCGCCGGAATTATGACCGGCGAAACTTCCAATTCCTCCGCTAACAACAAATTCTACCTTGAACCAGGCATCCATTTGGCCGGTGGCGACGATGGCACCCAAATTATATCAGCAATGCTTGAGGCGGCTTATGCCATTTCACCGCGTTCGTTGTTGCAGGTCAAAATTCCGTATCACATCATCAGCGGAAATCTGGGAAAGACTTCCGGAATCGGCGATATAACTGTAACGTTCAGCTACCATCAGAAAACCGAAACACAGCATCAATTTGGCTACTTTGCCGGTTTTCGTCTGGCTACCGGCAAAACGAATCTGCAGGACGATGGACTTTCGTTGCCAATGGTATATCAAACCGGACTGGGAACTACCGACCTTTTGCTGGGTGCGCGCTGGGACTATCTCGGATGGGCTGCCTCGCTGGGCTATCAGCAGCCGCTGGCGCAAAACAATGAGAACGAGTTTTTGCAGTCGCGATGGGAGGACAATCCGGATGTGATACATTACCACGATTCCCGTCAGATAGAGCGGAGTGCGGATATTGTTGCCAGAATTGAAAAGACAATTCCTGTTGCTGATTTTGCCTTTACCGGCGGACTGGTGCCCATTTACCACCTTGCACAAGATAGTTTTCTTGAGGACAATGATGTGCGTACCGAAATTGAAGGCTCCGATGGTTTAACGCTGAATGTAGCAATTCAAGCGCGTTACGCTGCCGGAGAGCGCTTACAGATAAAGGCTTTTTACGGGTCGCCACTTATCACCCGCGACGTGCAGCCTGCCGGGCTGGCGCGAAGCTATGTGGCAGGGCTTTCAGTAGGCTTTAGTTTTTAATCCTGTTTGCAGTGAAGTTCGCTGCTTTGCAGCGGAACGCTTGGATTTTTTGACCTGAATAGCCGGGAAAACTTATCGAGGCAATTTCGTTATTAATGGTCGCCATATTTTTTCAAGAAAATATTTCATTTCTTCGAAAGCACTTCTCCATGTGGTCGTTTACCATCCCCACCGCCTGCAGGTGCGCATAAATGGTGATGGCTCCAAGAAATTTGAAGCCTCTTTTTTTGAGGTCTTTGGCAAAGTCCTCGGCTTCTTTGATTTTTACGGGTAAGTCTTTTGCATCTTTAATGGTATGATGAATTTGCCGATTACCGATAAACTGCCAGGAGTAGCCGGCAAATGAGCCAAATTCCTTCTGCACTTCAAGGAAACACCGGGCATTGTTGATGGCAGCCATAATTTTCGCTTTGTTTCTGATAATTCCTACATCGTCCATTAAACGCTGCACCTCTTTGTCGCCAAATTTTGCCACTACTTCGGGATCGAAATTGGCAAATGCTTTTCGATAATTTTCGCGCCGGCTCAGTATTAGGCGCCACGACAGTCCGGCCTGTGCACTTTCGAGTACAAGAAACTCAAACAATTTCCGGTCATCTCTGGTCGGAACGCCCCATTCGTTATCGTGATAGGTTTGCATCAGCGCATCGCCTTGCGCCCAGGTGCAGCGCTGTTTGTTTTGTGTTTCACTCATAGCATCGGTTTTTCGGGTTTTTCTTAAATCCCCGCCATGGATTTGATTTCGTCGATAACGCTTTTTGCCAGCGCCGTTGCCTTTTCTGCTGATGTACTTTCGGCATAGATGCGGATGATCGGCTCGGTGTTGGATTTACGCAAATGCACCCATTCCTTATCAAAATCCACTTTTACGCCGTCGATGGTAGTAACGCGTTCATGGCCATAGCTGTCGGCCACTTTTTTCAAAACATCGTCAACATCCAGCGCAGGCGACAATTCGATTTTATTTTTAGAAATAAAATAGGCAGGATACCGCTTGCGGATTTCGGTGGGTGTAGCTTTTTGTTTGGCCATGAAAGTAAGGAAAAGCGAAATGCCCACCAGCGCGTCGCGACCATAATGCGCCGCAGGATAAATGATGCCACCGTTGCCTTCACCGCCAATTACAGCGTGGGTTTTCTTCATCAGCTCCACCACATTCACCTCGCCCACCGCCGAAGCCTGGTAGCTTCCGCCCGCCGCAACAGTAATATCGCGCAAAGCCCGCGACGACGACAGGTTGCTCACCGTATTGCCGGGCGTGTGGCTTAAAACCCAATCGGCAACAGCCACCAGCGTATATTCTTCGCCAAACATTTCGCCGTCTTCACAAATGATGGCGAGCCTGTCCACGTCGGGGTCCACCACAAAGCCTACATCATAATTGCCTTCCCGCAATACTTTGGCAATTTCGGTGAGATTTTCGGGCAAAGGTTCGGGATTGTGCGGGAAATCTCCATCAGGATCGCAATAGATTTTTTTGATCTCTTTCACGCCAAGTGCCTCCAGCAATGCGGGAATGGCTATACCTCCGGTAGAATTTACGGCATCCACAGCAACTTTAAAATTTGCTTTTCGTATAGCCTCCACATCCACCAGGTCGAGAGCCAGCACCTGCCGTATGTGCTCGTCGATGGTGTCGATGCGCTCGATGAGAGTTCCCACGGCAGTGGCCTCGGCAAATTGGATTTCATCGGAATCGGCAAGCCGCAGAATTTCTTCACCATCGGCAGCCGAGAGAAATTCGCCGCGATGGTTGAGCAACTTCAGCGCATTCCACTGTTTCGGATTGTGGCTTGCAGTGATGATGATGCCACCATCAGCTTTTATATTAATAACCGAAACCTCCACAGTAGGCGTGGTAGAGAGTCCCGTATCGATTACCTCCACGCCCATCGCCATCAGGGTGCCGGTTACTAATTTATTGACCATAGCGCCGGAGATGCGGGCATCGCGTCCAACAACCATGGTGAGGCGTTCGGTATCGCTCTGCTGCCGTATGAAATGGGCGTAAGCCGCCGTAAATCGTACAATATCCAACGGTGTGAGCGCAGTGCCTGCCGCCCCGCCAATGGTGCCGCGGATACCTGAAATGCTTTTGATAAGTGCCATAATTACTTTTTTTGCAAAAGTAAAATTATCGCTAATTTTGCCGGGTTTATTAAATAAAGTATTATGACAGAAGATTTTGATCCTTTCAACCATGATGTGAACGACCTGGTCGGCAAGTTTGATGAAATGATCAGGCAGAACAAGATGTATTTTTTTGATGTTGAGGAATTTGAAGAAATTATAGATTTTTATCTCGAACAAAATATTACCAAAAAAGCACGCAAGGCCATCGACTATGCCATGCGGCAGCATCCTTCGTCCACAGTATTCATGTTGCGCAAAGCCCAATATTATGCTGATGTAAACAACACCATCAAAGCGCTGGACATCCTGCACAAACTTGAGCTGCTGGAGCCGCAAAATCCAGAGATATTAGCAACCAAAGGCGCCGTTTACAGTCAACTGAAGCTCTACAAAGAAGCCATCGGTGAATACGAAAAGGCCATCCTATATTCCGACGACAAAGATGATCTCTATACCCGCATAGCTTTTGAATACGAAGAAATTAAAGACTACAATCAAGCCATTGATTATCTGGTAAAGGCGTTGGAGTTTAATCCCGAAAACCAGGCGGTGATTTATGAGCTGGCATTTTGTTTTGAACTGGCCGGTCGTGAGGAGGAATGCCTTGCTTTTTTTGGAGATTTTCTTGATAAAAACCCATACTCAGATATTGCCTGGTTTAATCTGGGCATTGCCTATTCCAACAAACAGCTCTACGAAAAAGCTATTGATGCTTATGAATTTGTAATCGCCATTTCGCCCGATTTTTCGTCGGCATATTTCAACAAAGCCAACGCTTTGGCCAATCTGGAGCGTTACCAGGAAGCAATTGCCTATTATCTGGAGACCCTGGAGATGGAAACCCCCGACGGGATGACCTATTATTACATTGGCGAGTGCTACGAAAAACTGGATGATTTGGAAAATGCCTACAGCAGCTACCGCACCGCCGCCCGGCTCGAACCAGCGGTTTCGGATGTGTGGGTAGGACTGGCAATAATTTCTGACCGCACCGGCAATGGAAAAGCCGCGCTGAAATACATCCGGAAGGCAGTTTCGCTTGAAGAGGGCAATCTCGATTACCTGCTGATATATGCCGACCTATGTGCCCGCTACGACCAAATTGACGAAGCCATAAAACAATATCACCTGGCCATCCACCGCGAGCCGGAACATCCCGACGTGTGGCTCGAATTTTCGGGTATGTGGTATAATTTACAGAATGTAAATGAAGCCATCGAGGTGATTATGCGTGGCATCGAAGCACAACCCTCCGCCGCTGAGCACTACTATCGTCTGGCTGGCTATCTGGCGCATAAAGGCCGCACCAAAGAAGCCTATCAGAATTTTGAAACTGCGCTGCACATCGACGCCACAACGTACGAGCAATTCTTCGAGTTTTTCCCGGAATTTAAGCAAGACGTTCAATTTTATAATCTTATCGATCAATACAAGAAAAATACAGGCGCATGATAAAATACCTCACCCTGGTGATCAAAGGCATGGCCATGGGCGCTGCCGATGTGGTACCGGGGGTTAGCGGCGGAACGATAGCCTTTATTACCGGCATCTACGAAGAACTGATCTTCTCGATCAAAAGCATCAATTATCAAAGTTTAAAACTTCTCGTCCGGGGCAAAGTCGCTGCCTTCTGGAAAGCCATCAATGGCACTTTTCTGGTGAGCATCGTTGTGGGCATCGGCATAAGCATCCTATCGCTGGCGCGGCTGCTTACATTCATTCTCATCAATTACCCGGAACTTATCTGGTCGTTTTTCTTTGGACTCATCGTTGCTTCGGCCATTTATGTAGCCAAACAAATAAAGGTGTGGAGTGCACCAACCTGGATTTCGCTCATCGCGGGCGTGGTGGTTGCTTACGTCATCACCGAAATCACCCCCGCCGAAACCACCAACGCCTGGTGGTTTATTTTCCTTTCGGGCGCCATTGCCATTTGTGCCATGATATTGCCCGGAATCTCCGGCAGCTTTATCCTGCTGTTGCTCGGGAAATACACCTACATCATTGGCGCTGTGGGCGAATTAAAAATCGGCATCCTGGCTATTTTTCTCGCCGGCGCCGTAGTGGGTATTGTTTCGTTTTCGAATGTGTTGGCTTTTTTATTAAAAAAATATCATCACCAAACCATTGCGCTGCTGGCGGGATTTATGGTTGGCTCGCTCAATAAGGTGTGGCCCTGGAAAAACAACATCGAGATGTTCACCGACCGACATGGCATAATAAAACCGCTGGTGCAGGAAAATGTGCTCCCCCATAATTTCCAGGGCGATCCGCATCTTTATGGCGCTATTGCGCTGGCCATTATAGGCTTTGTGCTGATATTTGCCATCGAATGGCTTGCCACCCGCCGCAAAGTATGAAGACCTATGCCCTTATCGGAAAAACGCTGACGCACTCGTTTTCGAAGGCTTTTTTTGATGAAAAAATCCTGCGCGAAAATATTACCGGTTGCCGGTATCTCTTGGTTCCATTGCCTTCCATAGATGGGCTGGTTCCGTTCATAAAATCCAATCCTGACCTGCAGGGTTTCAACGTAACCGTTCCCTACAAAGAAGCAATACTGCCGTTGCTATATGCCGTAGATCCCGTGGCGGGCGAAGTGGGTGCCGTTAATACAATTGTGATAAAACGTCATCAGAAATCCATCTGGCTCAAAGGCTACAATACCGATGTTTTTGGATTTGAAAATAGTTGTATCGGATTACGCCATGCTCAGCGCGCTTTGATCCTTGGATCGGGTGGCGCGGCAAAAGCTGCCGGTTTTGTCTTACGAAAAAACGGAATCGACTATCTGACGGTTTCACGAAATCCAAAAAATAATGATGAAATCGCTTATCGCGATGTGGATGCTGAACTACTTAACCGGCACAAGTTAATTATCAACACCACGCCATTGGGTATGTTTCCGGATGTGAAATCTTATCCTCCCCTGCCCTATCAGCAGTTAAGCCGGCATCACATTCTTTTTGATATGATTTACAATCCTGCCGAAACCGAATTTCTGAAAAGAGGAAAAGCCGCCGGAGCCGCCACACAAAATGGTTTGCAAATGCTCGCCCTTCAAGCCGAAAAGGCCTGGGAGATATGGAATAGCTGAGGCAAAACAATTTCACGTAAAGCATTGTTAGATAAGCTAACTGCAAAAACTTCTAACCATGAAAAATTCCCTTCAGCTTCTCGCCATACTTTCCGTTTTCTTTTTATTAAAAACATCTCCTGCCAGCAGCCAGGTAATGGTGGGCAATACCCAACTCGATACCACCACGATTATTACCGGACTCGACATTCCGTGGGAAATACAATATGGCGCCGACGGCTGGCTTTGGGTAACGGAACGCTACGGCAGGGTGAGCCGTATCCATCCCGAAACAGGCGAGCAGATTGTAGTGCTCGACCATACTTCCGTAGTTTCGCAGCAAGGCGAATCGGGTATGTTGGGAATGGCCTTGCATCCCGACTTCCCTTCTGATAGTCGCGTTTACATCGTTTACACCTATAATAATAATGGAATAAAGGAACGGCTGTCGTATTTTACCTACAACGGACAAAATCTCACCAACGAAACCATCCTCATCGAAGGCATCGCAGGCAACAGCACGCACGACGGCAGCAGGCTACTCTTTATGCCCGATGGCAAATTGATGATGACCACCGGCGATGCACAAAACCAGTCGTTGCCACAAAATCCCGGCAGTTTGTCGGGCAAAGTTTTGCGCATCAACACCGACGGAAGCATTCCTGCCGACAACCCCACGCCGGGGAGCTACGTTTATTCGATAGGTCATCGCAATGCGCAGGGGCTTGCCTTATCTGCTGATGGAACCATACTTTACAGTTCCGAGCACGGCCCCGATACCGACGACGAAATCAACATCATTGAAGCCAACCGCAATTACGGCTGGCCTGATGTAAAAGGATTTTGTGACACGCCGGGAGAACAGCAGTTTTGTGAAGAAAATAATGTACGCGAGCCGCTCGTCATCTGGACGCCCACCATTGCTCCTTCCGACATTGTGGTTTACGCGTCTGACGCCATTCCCGAATGGAACGGAAAAATATTACTTACCCTTCTCAAAAATAAACGTCTGGTAGCGCTGACCCCCAGCGCCGACGGGCAAAGCATCATGGATCAGCAAGAATATTTTACTGGATGGTGGGGCCGCCTGCGCGATATTGCCATGGGGCCTCAAGGCGAAATTTACCTGGCTACCAGCGGACAATCGTGGAGCAACACGGAGCCGTTTACGCACAGCATTATCAAACTAACGCCAACAACAAATAACAGTGGCCACATAAATTACACGTCAGAAAAAACTTTTTCGGTAATAAGCATATCCGGTAGCCTGAGGCTTGAGGCAAAACCAATTTTGTTTGATTCGCCCTGGCATATCTACGATGCAACCGGCAGGATGGTTGATTCGGGTACGATTGTATCGCAGAACACAGTAATCCCGTTCAACTCCGGTACGGGAATTTATTTTTTTAATGTTAAAAACTCAAATTCCGGAGGGGGCACGATAAAGTTTTTCGTGCGGTAACTACGCTGATGTTAATAAATATCAGAAAAAAAATAAGCCAGATTGTTTTTTTTTAAAATAAAGGTGTACTTTTGCACTCCTTTTTGTGAAAAATAAAAGCTACAACAATGAGCAAAAAAGCATTATTATCGTTGGTCGAAAACCTGACCGAAATTAAAGAGATGCCTGTTTTTAAGGCCGGTGACACCATTACGGTGACCTACAAAATCAGAGAAGGCGCCAAAGAGCGCTTGCAAAAATATTCGGGCGTAGTACTTCAGCGTAAAGGGCATGCCGCAACCGAAACTTTCACGGTACGTAAAATTTCCAATAACGTAGGCGTAGAAAGGATTTTCCCGGTAGCTTCGCCGTTTATAGATGAAATAATAGTAAACAAACGCGGTGTGGTGCGTCGTGCACGTATTTTCTATCTGCGTGAGTTGCGTGGTAAGAAAGCCCGTATCAAAGAGAAAAGAGTATAGTTTTTGTTTTTCATAATGTTTGTGTTCAAACCCTGCCTTTGGCGGGGTTTTTTTGTTGGGGTTCACACCTCAATCACTTCACCCTCCTGCGCCAGTGATGTATTCGCAAATACGGCTTTGGCTTCCTCTAAAATACCGTCCAAGGTTTTGTAACGCGCCGAGAAATGCCCCAGCAGCAAGTGCTTTGCATCGGCTTGCGTGGCTGTAAGCGCAGCCTGTGCGGCTGTTGAGTGGTATTTCTCAGTAGCAACTTCCCGGAGTTCTTCCATAAAAGTAGCTTCGTGGTAAAGCAAATCGACACCCTGCAGATACTGCGCAATGGCAGGATTGTAACGCGTATCGGAGCAGTAAGCAAAAGTGCGCGGCGCCGGGGGCTGCCTGGTGATTTGATCGTTGGGATAAACAATGCCCGACGGGCTGGTGTAATCAGCACCATCTTTTATGCGCACAATCCAGGGCACAGGCACATCTTCTTTCAGCAAAAATGCTTTATCAATTTTTCGTCGCCTGGGCTTTTCGCCAAAAACAAAACCAGTGGTGGGGATGCGATGCTCCAGCGGGAACGACTTTACATAATGTTTATCCGATTCGTAAATGACCTCCTCTTTCCGGGCTTGAGTAGGATGAAAAACCAATGGATACACCAACTCGGTTTGCGAGGCGTCAAGTTGTAGATTTACAATTTCTTCGAGGCGGGGCGGGCCAAACACATGTAGCTCCCTGTCGCGCCCCATCAGGTGCATAGTAGAAATAAGCCCGATGACGCCAAAAAAATGATCGCCATGCAAATGGCTAACAAAAACATGATTAATCTTTTGCAATTTGTAGTGCATACGCCGCAACTGTATCTGCGTTCCTTCGCCACAATCCACCAGGTAATAATGATAATCCATATTGAGCAATATTGCCGACGGATTTCTCGTGGATGTAGGTGTTGCAGCACTGCTGCCCAAAATGGTGGCGGTAAATACGGAAGCTTGCATCGGCATGTTTTGTAGCAAAGATAGTTTTTGATAGTAATAACAAAATAAAAAAGCTGCTCCACAACGTGCGGAACAGCTTTTTTGTTTATCAATAAAATCGACGCCGAGAGGTTATCGCGGCTTATTCTGACGCACTATTTCTTTTTTTTGTCAGCATCGTCGGTTTCTTCGTCATTAGTATCATCGGCCTTACCCTCGGCTTCTTTGTCATCCGCGGTCTCAGTCGATTCTTCAGTAGCTTCCTCTTCAGTAGCTTCCTCTTTGGTTGCTTCCTCTTTGGTAGCTTCCTCTTCGGTAGCTTCCTCTTCGGTAGCTTGCTCTTCGGCAGCTTCCTCATCTGAGGCTTCTACTTTTTGGGTATCCTGGGCATCCACAGGTTTTTCGGTTTCCTCTACCTGAGCGTCGCCGGTTTCGGTGGCATCTTGGTCAGATTCGGAATCTTCAGAAACTTCGGAAGCATCTGCCAGCAACTGGATCTCGTCAGCTTTCTCCTGCTCTTTTTCTTCCTGTTTGCGGGCGCGGGTCTCCAGCTTTTCGCGGGCTTCCTGCTCCATTTCCGATTTCAGCTCAGCCAGCTCGCTAATGTCGCCCAGTGTTGTCTTCTCGAGGTTATCCTTGATTTTCTTCACAGCCTGCTTGCTGGAACGGGCCTGTGCTTTTTGTTCTTTATCATCTTTGGATTTCTCGGCCGACTGCACATCCTGGAATACACGACTGTGCGATAGGATGATCTTCTTGTTTTCTTTAGAAAACTCGATAACTTTAAAGTCGAGGGTTTCGTCAACTTTGGCCATGCTGTTGTTTTCTTTTTGCAAATGGCGCGTGGGAGCAAATCCTTCGACGCCATAAGGCAACGTTACCACCATCCCTTTGTCGGTAGCTGTGGCAATGGTTCCTTTGTGGATAGAACCCACGGTGAAAACAGTTTCGAATACATCCCAGGGGTTTTCTTCGAGTTGTTTGTGACCCAGGCTCAGACGACGGTTTTCTTCGTCCACATCCAAAACGACTACTTCGATGGATTCACCAATCTTGGTAAACTCGGCAGGATGCTTAATCTTTTTGGACCACGACAGGTCGGAGATATGTATTAATCCGTCCACGCCTTCTTCGAGTTCGACGAAGATACCGAAGTTGGTGAAATTGCGCACCACGGCGGTATGTTTGGATGAGACGGGATAACGTGCTTTGATATTTTCCCATGGATCGGGGATGAGTTGTTTCATTCCCAACGACATTTTACGCTCTTCGCGGTCCAGGGTAAGAATAACGGCATCTACTTCATCACCCACTTTCAGGAAGTCCTGAGCGGTGCGCAAGTGTTGCGACCACGACATCTCCGAAACGTGAATCAATCCTTCTACGCCGGCGGCAATCTCGATAAAGGCGCCGTAATCGGCTATCACCACTACTTTTCCTTTTACTTTGTCGCCAACTTTCATATCCGGGTCCAGGGCATCCCACGGGTGTGGGGTAAGCTGCTTGAGACCTAAAGCGATACGTTTTTTGCTGTCGTCAAAATCGAGGATGACCACTTTAATTTTCTGATCCAGTTCTACGATCTCTTCGGGATGGTTGATACGTCCCCACGAAAGATCGGTGATGTGCACCAGACCGTCAACACCGCCCAAATCCACGAACACACCATAAGAGGTGATGTTTTTAACGGTACCTTCGAGTACCTGACCTTTTTCGAGCTTGGCAATGATTTCGGCTTTTTGCTGTTCGAGTTCGCGCTCGATAAGCGCTTTGTGCGAAACAACCACGTTTTTGTATTCGTGATTAATTTTCACCACTTTAAACTCCATTACTTTATCCACATAGATATCGTAATCGCGGATGGGTTTCACATCTATCTGTGAGCCGGGCAGGAAAGCCTCGATGCCGAAAACGTCGACGATTAAGCCACCTTTGGTGCGGCTCTTTACGTGACCTTTGATAACTTCTTCGGTTTCGAAAGCCTGATTAACACGTTCCCACGATTTGAGAATCCTTGCTTTTTTGTGCGAAAGTATCAATTGACCGGTTTGGTCTTCCTGACTCTCGACGTACACTTCGAGTGAGTCGCCAACTTTCAGTTCGGGGTTGTAGCGCAATTCGGCACGCGGGATCACACCATCCGATTTGAAGTTGATGTTAACTACCGCTTCGCGATCGTTGAGAGCGGCGATGGTACCAGTAACCACTTCGTGCTCGGCGATGGAATTGAATGTCTGGTTGTAGAGGTCTTCCAGCTTTCCACGTTCTGTTGCCGAGTAATTGTCCTGATGCTTTCCTACAGCCTCCCAATCAAAATCGCCGGGAGCGGCAGGAGCGGCATAATGCTCCACTTTGGGTTTTCCTTTGGGTTCGTCGTCGGCGGGCATTACAGGTTCTTCTGCGGGTTCTTCTGTTACTTCAGGATGGGGTTGCTCAGCCTCGGCAGATTCGGTAAGCATTTCACCCGCCATTTCTTCGGCCTGCTCTTTACGAATTTGCGATTCAGCCTGTTCTTCGGCTTCTTGCTGTGTGATGGCATCCTCAGGATGAACATCTTCGGGCTGCACTTCATCACCGACTGTACTTCCGGCAGTGGCGGCCGAAGTCAGGTTCTCTTCAGAAGATTCCTGGTTTAACTTTTCTTGTTCGTTATTCATTAAAAAAATTGTTGTGGATGTTGCCTTATCATCCGGGTTATTACATCGTTATTTACATGCAGATAATTGATATTCAGGCATCAAAACCATTATCAGCAAAAATGAGGGGGCAAAATTATGAAAAATATCGTTTTGTGATAGTTTTTGATGAAGAATGAACGAAGATTAAAAAACACGGGCTAAAGCCCGCCGGTCTCTGAAAGTGCTTTCTGCCCCCGGACATCCGGGGTTATTGAGATGCTACAGATGAGCTGCACAATTAATAATATCAGAGCCATTAATAATTGACCTATTAAAATTCAATCCCTTTTCTGGCTTGCACTCCATCATTATAATAGTGCTTTATCTCTTTCATTTCTGTAATTAAATCGGCAATCTCATACAGCGCTTCCGGGGCATAGCGTCCGGTCAAAACAATCTCCATCTCTTCGGGCTTGGTTTTGAGCAAATTTATAATTTCTTCTTCTTCAAAAAGATGATAATGCAGTGCAATGCAAATTTCGTCCAGGATGAGCACATCAACATTGTTTTCGTTGATTACTTTGGCAACTTCAACAAGTCCGGCACATGCTGCGTCGATGTCTTTTTGGGTGGGTTTATTAATAATAAAACAATCCAAACCATATTGTCGGATTTTAATTTCAGGAAATCGTTTTAAGGCATCCAACTCGGAATAGTGCATTCCTTTTACGAACTGAGCTATGAAAACTTTTTTCCCAGCCCCGACAGCTCTTAGCGCCAAACCTAATGCTGCAGAGGTTTTTCCTTTTCCGTTGCCGGTGTAGAGGTGTATGTATCCTTTATTATTTTTCAAAACAAAAAAACACTAAAACTTAACAAGCTGCCGGTTGATATTGCGGGCGATGAATGGCCCCTCATAAATAAAACCGGTGTAAACCTGCACGAGGTCGGCGCCCGCTTGTATTTTTTCGATGGCATCGTCGGCTGTAAAAATGCCGCCGGCACCGATGATCGGAAAGGCTTTCCCGGATTTTTGCGCCAGGTAGCGGATTACTTCGGTAGCACGATCGCGTAGCGGTAAGCCGCTCAATCCGCCGTTGCCAATTTGTTGCACACGATCAGCCGGCGTGATGAGATGGTTGCGTGTGATGGTAGTGTTTACCGCAACCACCCCGTCGATGTGCGTTTGCGCAACAATATCTATCACCTCGTCGAGCTGCCGATCGTTCAGGTCGGGAGAAATTTTGAGCAGGATAGGTTTGCTTTTCGGCCTGTCGTGGTTCATTTCCTGCAGGCGATTCAAAATAAGCATGAGCTTGTCTTGATCCTGAAGTTCATGCAAATCGGTAATGTTGGGGCAACTTACATTAACAACAAAATAATCGACATAATCGAAAAGTTTGCGAAAGCAGATTTCATAATCATCCACAGCTTTGTGGTTGGGAGTGGCAGTATTTTTTCCGATGTTGCCACCGATGACGATGTTGGTTTTTCGTTTTTTAAGATTTTCGACAGCCTGCTCCGCGCCAATGTTGTTGAAGCCCATCCGGTTGATGAGTGCTTTGTCGGCGGGAAGCCGAAACAGCCGTGGTCGTGGGTTTCCACGCTGCGGGAGGGGGGTGATGGTTCCAATTTCTACAAAACCAAAACCGAGATGTGCCAGTTGATTGTAGAGTGTGGCCTGTTTATCAAATCCTGCTGCCACGCCCACCGGATTGCTAAACTTCAGTCCAAATACTTCACGCTCCAGAGAAGGGTGCACCACCGAAGTAGTGCTTTTCATAAGCTGCTTTGCGCCGGGAACTTTGTCTGCAAACTGTAATCCCGACGCTACCCAATGATGGATTTGTTCGGGATCGAAGCGGAAGAGCAAAGGACGTACAAGGTGCCGGTACATGAGGATTATTTAGGTTTTTCTGTAAACGGTAATCTTGATGCTTTTACATCACCATCTCTCCTTGAACTCATCATAACATGCTCTTTATTTGGGATAGAGCTTACTGAAATACTATTGCCTTTACCCCGGCCTAAAGGCAGGGGTTAGTGAACAGCCGGGCCACAAAATTTTATATCAGAGCAATAAAATTCAATGGCGATTTTATGATCAAAGACTTTTACTTATTCTCAGTTTCCAAATCTTCTTCAACGTCTGATTCCGGTGGCGTTTCGGCGGGCGTTTCTTTAGGTGCCTCATCCTCTGGTTGGTTAGCTTCTTCGTCGGTAAACTCCATCATATTATTAGCCACCAGCAAATTGTACCAGGTTACCAGCTTTTTGATGTCGGAAGTATAAACCCGGTCTTCGTCGTAGTCGGGGAGCACTTCGAGCATAAAAGCGCGCAAGGCAGCGCCGTCGGACTGTGCGTCGAGCACTTCCTTACCTTCGTACTTGTCGAAAACCTTGCGAAACACGTCGGCAAGCGACACATCTTCGTCATGGGTGAAAATACTGATTTCGGCCAGTGAGCTGATGCGCTCGTGGGCAAATGCCGGAAAGCGCTTTCCGTCGGTGATGCTTTCGACAATGACACCTGATTTTGATTGCCCGATATTCTTGTACAAACCGGGCTTACCTGATATCGATAAGATGTTTTTTAAATCCATATCTGTTTTAAATTTTGGCAAAAATAAAAATTAAATACTTGTGGCTTTTTAAAAGTAAAGGCAGGTAACTGATAAATTCGTTAAATCTAAAAACCTAACCTGCCACTTCGAAATTTCTACCTATTACTTGCTACCTACTTTCCTCACCTCTTCCCGCCACCGACAAAGCACTGAAGATTGCCTTGCGCTGGCTTTCCACTATCCCTGATACCGATACGCTATGCAGTTGATGTTCATTCCGGCGCCTACGGAGGCAAAGAGGATCAAATCACCCTGGCGCAGATCGTGCTTTTCGAGGCAGGTGCCTTTGCGAATGCGGTCGAATAGTGTAGGGATGGTAGCCACCGAGCTGTTGCCCAGTTTGCTGATGCTCATGGGCATGATGCCTTCGGGTGCCTGTCGGATTTTGTAAAGGCGGTAAAAGCGCTTCACAATCTCAAAATCCATCTTTTCGTTGGCCTGATGGATGAAGATTTTCTTCACCTCCCCGATAGTGTGTCCTGACTTGTCGAGGCACTCCTGCATGGCGTCGGGCACGTGGGTGAGTGAAAATTCATATATTTTGCGCCCAAGCATCTTCATGTAACTGATCTCCGGGTTGGAACCTTTTTGAAAACCGGGGCCCCGGTAGAGGTAAAAAGCTTCTTTGTTGGAATAGGTGGCCATGCTGGTAGCAAGGATACCAAATTCCTGGTCGCCTTCATTTATCTCCATTACAGTAGCACCGGCACCGTCGGAATAGATCATCGAATCGCGGTCGTTTTTGTCGATGACGCGCGAAAGTGTTTCGGCTCCAATGACCAGGCAGCGCTTTGCCAGCCCCGACTGCATAAACGAGCGCGCCTGGATGGTTCCCTGTATCCAGCCAGGGCATCCAAACACCACATCGTAAGCAATACATTTAGGATTGTTGATGTCGAGTTTGTTTTTCACTTTGGAGGCAATGCTGGGCAACATGTCAGTTTGGACTGTACCTACGGGCACGTCGCCAAAGTTGTGTGCCACAATGATGTGATCGAGGGTTTCGGGGTCGATGTTGGCGTCGTGGATAGCTTCCTGTGCTGCCAGGGTAGCAATGTCGCTGCAAACCTGATCGTCGGTGGCGTATCGGCGCTCTACTATTCCGGTGATAGCGCGGAACTTCTCGCTGATCTCGGTATGCGGCTCAGCAAAGGCGACACCTTCTAAATCAAAAAATTGATTGACAGCAAAGTCTTCATTTTTTACCACACGAGAAGGAACGTAACTCCCGGTACCAGTGATTAATATATTTTTGAAACTCATGATGTATCTGCTAATTTATGATTGAATTACAAAATTACATTTCGTTTAAAAAATGCCAAAGGTTTAACTGCTGAAAAAAACGAACATAATCCAGACAAAACAAAAAGCGCTGTAATAAAAACACTTACAACGCTCACTACCTTGTGATCCAGGCGGGATTCGAACCCACGACCCGCAGCTTAGAAGGCTGCTGCTCTATCCGACTGAGCTACTGGACCGGTTTCCTTTTTTAACGGGCGCAAAGATAAACACAAAATTCTTTGCCGACATCAAATCTTCCAAATCTCTCTAAACGCTTCCGCCGCCACCCGCCTTTTTTTCTACTTTTGCCGGTACTATTTTTTGTATTCAAAATTAAAAAAAATAAAACTATGGATATTTCTGTCGAAGTAAGTTATTATCCACTCAAAGTGGAATACATAGCGCCAATCAAGGATTTCATTGCCCGCATCAATAAGCACGATGGCCTTACGGTGCAAACCAACCACATGAGTACGCAGATTTTTGGTGAATACCACGCGGTGATGCAGGCGCTTACCGATGAAATTTACAAGTCATTTGAGCTTCCTCACTCCATCTTTGTGATGAAGATCATCAATGCCGATCTGCGATAAGCTGTAACCTGTGAGCGATTTTTTTGATCTTTTCTACCATAGCCTCACCCACACCGCCTGGCTCGAAGCGGTGGCTGTGCTCTTTGGTTTGCTTAGTGTGTGGTATGCCCGCAAGGAAAACATTTTGGTGTTTCCCACGGGAATCATCTCGGTGCTGATTTACGTTTACATCTGCTTTTTTGCCGGCCTCTATGCCGACATGGGTATCAATGGTTTTTATTTTGTGATGAGCGTGTATGGCTGGTACAAATGGACGCATCGCAACAGCGAACAGCAAACCATCGTCATCAGTTTCAACAGCGCAAAGCAACACGTGATAAGCATTGCCGGTACCATAGCATTTTTTGTGATATTATATTTTGTGCTTTCGCAATACACCGACAGCACGGTGCCGGCCTGGGATTCGGCCACCACCGCTATTTTTATAGTGGGCATGTGGCTGATGGCGCTCAAGAAAGTCGAAAACTGGATTTTCTGGATCATCGGTGATTTGGTGTCGATACCGCTTTATTTTTATAAAGGACTGGCACTTACAAGTTTTCAATTTACGGTATTTCTGGTGTTGGCAGTATGGGGCTACATAGAGTGGCGCCAAAAAGTAAGAGAGCAGCAGCTATGAACAAACTGATCAAAATAGCCATCACCGGACCGGAATCCACCGGCAAGTCGATGCTGGCCAAACAGCTCGCATCGTATTATCACGCGCTTTGGGTGCCGGAGTATGCGCGCCATTATTTGCAGCAGCTTAGTCGCAATTATACTTTCGACGACATCCTGCATATTGCCCGTCAACAACAAAAATCGCAGCAAGCCTTCGAGAAATTATCTACTGGTTTGCTTTTCAGCGATACCGAGCTGTTGGTAACAAAAATTTGGTGCGAAGTAAAATATGGTCGTTGTCACAAATGGATTGATGAAAATCTGCAGCAGCAAAATTTTGATCTTTATCTGCTCACCAACATCGACCTGCCATGGGAATACGACGAACAACGTGAACATCCGCACCAGCGCGAAATGCTATTCGGGCTTTACCGGCAGGCGCTCGAAAAGTACCGGTGCCCTTTTACAATCATTAGCGGAAGCGGAGAGCAGCGCTTGCGCAATGCTGTGGAAGCAATGGATAAACTGATGAAAAAGAGATGAGTTGTTTGTTGTTTGTTGTTTGTTGTTTGTTGTTTGTTGTTTGTTGTTTGTTGTTTGTTGTTTGTTTCCCGAATCGCTGCGCTCTCGGGATTTCGCTGCGCTCAAGTTTGTTGTTTGTTGTTTGTTGTTTGTTTCCCGAAT
>SABY01000187.1 GCA_009928785.1 Clostridia bacterium
TTCGTACAAACGGCTCTTGCAGCCTTCGTTGGAAACCGAATATCGCAACCAGGCCAAAGAGCGCGCCGACCGCGAGGCCATCCGCGTTTTTGCCGACAACGTGCGGCAGTTGCTGATGGCGCCGCCGCTCGGACAAAAAAATGTGTTGGCCATCGATCCGGGTTTTCGCTCCGGATGCAAACTCGTGTGCCTTGACGCCCAGGGAAAGCTGCTGCACAACGAGAACATCTATCCACATCCGCCGCAAAGTGAGGTAAAACAGTCCATCAACAAAATTGAACAACTGGTGGGCGCCTATAAGATTGATGCCATCGCCATCGGCAACGGCACCGCCGGACGCGAAACGGAGCGGATGGTGAAATACCTGCGCTTCAACCACGAGGTCATCGCTGTGATGGTAAACGAAAGCGGCGCCTCGGTTTACTCGGCATCGGCGGTAGCACGCGAGGAGTTTCCCGATTACGACGTCACCGTTCGTGGCGCCGTCTCCATCGGGCGCAGGCTGATGGACCCGCTGGCCGAACTCGTCAAGATCGACCCGCGCTCCATCGGCGTGGGGCAATACCAGCACGATGTAAACCAAACTTTGCTGGCCGAAAGCCTGGAGGATACGGTGGCCAGTTGTGTGAATGCTGTTGGCGTGGAGGTAAATACCGCCAGCCCGCAATTGCTGGCCCACGTGGCGGGCATCGGGCCGGCGCTGGCACAAAATATTTTGGAGCATCGCAACGAAAATGGTGCCTTTGCCTCGCGCGAAAGCCTCAAAAAAGTCAAGCGTTTTGGCCCCAAAGCTTTTGAACAGGCGGCGGGATTTCTGCGCATCCGCGAAAGCGAAAATCCGCTCGACCGCAGTGCAGTGCATCCCGAAAGCTACCACATCGTGGCTAAGATGGCGCAAAAGCTAAATGTAACCATCAGCGCGCTGATGCAGGATGAGGCATTGCAAAAGCAAATAGACATTCATGAGTTTATCACCGAAAGTGCCGGATTGCCCACGCTGCACGACATCATGGAGGAACTGGCCAAGCCCGGCCGCGACCCGCGTGAAAAGTTTGGCGTCTTTCAGTTTACCGAAGGCGTAAATTCGCTCAACGATCTGAAGCCCGGCATGGTGCTCAATGGACTGGTGACCAACATCACGGCCTTTGGTGCCTTTGTGGATGTGGGCGTTCACCAGGACGGGCTGGTACACAAAAGCAAAATCGCCGACACCTTCGTGCGCGATCCCGCCGACCATGTGCGCCTCAACCAGCGCGTAAAAGTAAAGGTAGAAAGCATCGACAAAACCCGCAAGCGCATCCAGTTTACAATGGCCGGCGTAGAGCAGCCCAAGTATGCGTGGTAGTTTCGACTACGCTCAACCACCTCCACTACGCTGTTTTCGACTGGCTCACCCACCGGAGGCGAGTTTTCCGAAATGCAATGCCTCTTGTCGCCATCCCCACACATTGTTATTTTACTTTTAAAGATTTAAAAGACATTTGATTGTAATTTAAAAATGAAAACCGAAAGACTTATCGAACTCTTAACCGAATACCGCATGGTATTGATTTGGGATGGGGTAACGGAGAAGGTAAAAATTATTGATTGATAAATAAGCACAGCAACATAATAGAAGAGTATTATCTTTGTGGCAACAGTACCCGTGTTGCATCCCGTAAGATCTGCTCGCGGGTCTTTCTTTTTTTACAGACTCATCAATCCCTAACTGATAGCCACACCATTACTTGCACCCGCTCTGCCCACAAATTATATTAGCTTTGACCTCTTTTAAAAATATGAAGCTGTAAGCAGACCCTTTATGAAATTGAAAAGAATAAACATACTTGGTGTAGTCGAAAAAGTGGGCAATGCGCTGCCTCATCCTGCGGCGCTGTTTGCAATATTTGCACTGATAACGCTACTCTTATCCTTGATTGGGTACTACCTGCAATGGCAAGGCATTAATCCCGGTACGGGCGAAACCGTCAGGATTGTAAACCTGCTTTCGAGGGATGGCCTTCACAAGATACTTCTCCAAATGGTTGACAGTTACACAGGGTTTGCTCCTCTGGGCATAGTCATGGTAGCCATGCTGGGAATAGGAATTGCCGAAAGTAGCGGGCTTATCAAGGCTTCGATAAATCTATTGCTTGTCAAAGCACCCAAAAATTCGATTACCTTTTTTATTGTCTTCACCGGGATACTCTCCAACATTGCGTCCGATTTAGGATACATCCTGATTATTCCTTTGGCCGGAGTTATTTTTCATTCGTTAGGCCGCCATCCTATTGCGGGTATGGCAGCCGCTTTTGCCGGTGTTAGCGGCGGATTTAGCGCCAATTTATTAATCGGAACCATCGACCCATTGCTTGCCGGATTGTCAACCGAGGCTGCACAAATTGTAGACCCGGACTATTACGTAATGCCTACGGCCAACTATTACTTTATGGTGGTGTCAACCTTCTTTATTGCTATTACCGGAACCTGGGTAACCACTGCCATTGTTGAGCCACGGCTGGGTAAATACACCGGCGATGTCGAAAAAGAAGAAATCAGCAATCTTAGTTCGGATGAAAAAAAGGGGCTAAAATGGACTGGCTTGGTTTTTCTATTCTTTATGATTATAATTTTGGCAGGCCTTATCCCCGATCACGGGATTTTGCGCGCCGACGACAATTCTATTCTTCATTCGCCAATACTCAAGGGATTTATTGCTGTTTTGTTTATCATAGCAGCAACCTGCGGAGTTGTTTATGGATACGTAAGCGGCACTTTCAAAACGCACAAAGATGTCGTAAGTGGCATGAACAGCAGTTTTAAAGGGCTGATTTCATTCCTGGTTCTGGTCTTTTTTGCTTCACAGTTTGTAGCCTGGTTCAAGTGGAGCAACTTAGGCATTATGATTGCTGTGAAAGGAGCAGCCTTTCTTCAGAGCGCCGACCTGGGCCTCATCCCTCTGGTGGTTTTGTTTATCATTATCTCTGGCATTATCAATATGTTTATGGGAAGTGCTTCCGCTAAATGGGCTATTATGGGCCCCATATTTATTCCTATGTTTATGTTGTTAGGATATTCTCCTGAATTATCACAGGCGGTTTTCCGAATTGGCGATAGTGTTACCAATTTGATTTCTCCTATGATGAGCTTTTTTGCCCTCATCATTGTCTATTTTGAAAAATACAACTCCAAATCGGGCATTGGTTCGCTCATTGCTACCATGCTACCCTATTCTATTTCATTTTTCATCGTATGGACTTTACTAATAATTGGCTGGATTCTGCTTGGGTTACAACTGGGGCCTGAGGCTGGTTTGTATTATGTCAAATAGATCGTTTTATTAATACAAAAAATGAAAGTATGTTCTTCAGAATGGTTGTTTTAATGCTCCTGGTGGTTGGAGCATCTTGTTCATCATCAAAAGACACCACAAACGTAGTCCGCGACGGAAGCTCTGTCGAGAAGGCAATCATCGTCAGCAGCATTGCCGAAGAATATGAATACGTCAGAAAGGTGTGTCCTGATTGTGAATTGCAAATGCAAATGTTGATCTCTATCAAAAAAAAGCACTACGACGTTCTTGAGGTAAAAAACAGCGATGGGGAGACCGTTGAGTACTACTTCGACATTTCCAGGTTTTACGGGAAACGATCTTTATTTAGATGAAGCATTTTCTGAAACCATCGTCACCCGGAGCGTAGCTTTTGAATGGTGTCCAATTATTACCGGATCACCCATTTTTCGCCGGTAAAGCTGATCCTGCCGGGATCGACATCAAATTCATTATTCTCAAAATTTAGCACCACATCGGGCGGGTAGCCCAAACTGTCGAGGCCGGGCTTTTCTGTCGGGCCATTTTTGTTTTTTACCAAGACAAACAAGCCTGGTTGCGCCAACTCTAACAAAGCACCCGACTCGATGATGACCGGTTGGTTTGACGGCAGGTGCTGCAGGAATTTCAGAAATTCGGCGATTAGGTGGCGGTGGCGCAACTGGAGGTAATAAACTTCGGTGGCTCCGGCGGCCAACATGCGGCCGCTGTCTTTGGTGGAATTGCTGCCACCTTCGCGCAGCAAAAGATAATCGTTGGTTTCGGCCAGCACCTCGCCCGGATCTTCCTGCTGGTGCATGTGTGGCGATATTTTGATGGCTGTCACAGTAAAACCTTTTGCCGTTTGTGTTATCAGCCTGCAGGCCAGTGTTGTTTTTCCTACGTTGCGTCCTGTGCCGGCAATCATCAAAACCTGAGGCAGGTGCGGCAGGTCTATTTCAGAAGTAGCTGGTTCGTTGTCGGACATCACTTTCTCGAGTTCGTTCAGTTCCCGGCGTGTATTCACATTATAAAAATCAGCTTCGTTCAGCACCGGATCGTCCGGAATCAGAATCCTGCGTGTATTTACCTGTTTTATTAAATCTGGAATTTTAAAATTGCCTTCGTGGATGTAGGATTCCATGAGCGGAAGCAGGCGCCGGCTATAGACCGCACACAATGGTTCGTAATGTTCGCCGCCGTGCCACGGCACAGTAATTTCGGCATCGCCCGAAAGGGAAATAATGTGCGCCACGGTTTTTGAAGTTATGCGCGGCATGTCGCACGAAAGCACGAAAAACCATTCTTTGTTTCTCTCTGTGTTCTTGCTACTTTGAGGTGAAGCCTTTGCATCTTTTTCTTCTGACTGGCTTTGCAACATGCAGCTATAGATGCCACCCATAGGTCCGCTGTTGGCGATAATGTCGGGCACAACGCGGCAGCCCAGATGATCGTAAGCATGGCTGTTGCTGCTGATGAGGATTTCGGTGCACCAGGGCGCAAATGCTTCAAGCGCATAGGTGACTAATGGTTTCCCGTAAAGCAGAACCAAGCCTTTTTCCTGGCTCATGCGGCTGCTCTTGCCGCCTGCCAGTAAAATGCCTGTTATTTCCTTCTTTCCGATCAATTGTGATTCGCTATGTTGAATTACCTGCCCCATATTTTTCTTTGCGCAAAGCTAATCGAAAATATTACCACATGTCAGGTCGAAAAGTCCACGAATTTCCGCAAATTAAACGAATTGTCGCTAATTGTTTTTTACTAAAAGGAAAGCACAATGCGTCCAAAGAAAGGTTTCTGTAGATTTTCGTGGAGATTTAAATATCCGATGCTCTCTTTCGATGGACGTTTAGGGCTGCACCCTCGCTGCGACTTTCTATCGTCAGCCAGCAGGCTGACATAGAAACGTCAAAAAAGAGAAAAAGCAGCAATGAATTTTCGTGTTAATTA
>SABY01000188.1 GCA_009928785.1 Clostridia bacterium
AGAGCCGCGTAATATTTGTAGAAATTACCTTCCCCCATGAAACCACCAAAGGTGCAGAGCACCGAAATATTATTATTCTGAGTTTTTCAGCAGACCCTAAATAGTTACTTTAATTTTGAGAATTGAAACGCATAAGTACGCACGTTTTTTCAATGCCCTCCGCAAAGTTATTATCGCATTTTTAAGATGTCTCTGCCGCACATGCAGCATCAATCAAAATCCTGTAGTTGTCGATGCGGCATGAACCTTCTGGCTCTATTCCCTAACAATTGCAGGTTTTCTTTTATCAGCAAATCGCTTCTCCGGCTCAGTGGGTTGGATTTTTTGCGATTATCAGCATTTCAAATCTTACCAATACCCAGTGTCCTATTTTTCCGAAAGGGTTGTATTTGTTACCACAGGCCAGGATGTCAGGCTGTCCGTACCGGTTGTCGGGATGTTGTGAAGCACGCGCATCCATTTGTCGCGCTCGGCAAAGAACTGTTGGCGATAAGCGGCATCGACCGGATGCGCCGGTGGCGATTCCAACTTGGTAGGGTCTGTTGCCTGGTTATTGCGATAAACCCGAAAGTCGAGGTGTGGTCCTGTGGCTAATCCTGACGAACCCACATATCCGACGATTTGCCCTTGTTTTACACGGGCGCCCCCTTTTATGCCGGGACCATATTTTGAGAGGTGCATGTAAAGGGTGGTGTAGGTTCCGTTGTGTTTTATCTTTACAGCGCGTCCGCCTCCGCCATTATCCCATTTGGCAAATACCACCACTCCATCGCCGATAGAAACCACCGGTGTACCGCGGTCGGCGGCATAATCAACACCAAGATGGGGCCTTCGGATTTTCAGGATGGGGTGCATGCGGCTATGCGTAAAGCCGGAGCTGATACGCTTGAATTTTAAAGGTGCCTTGAGGAATGCACGCCGCAGGCTGTTGGCTTCGTCATCGTAATAATCGCCTTGCTCGTTTTGAACGAAATAAAAAGCATGAATGTCTTTGCCGTGATGGTTCATGTTGGCTGCCAGCACCCGCCCGATGCCAATATTTTCGCCATCCACCAGCCGCCGCTCATACACCACCTTGTAGCTGTCGCCTTTCTGTATGCCAAAGAAATCGATTGTCCAGGCATAAATCTCCGAAAGCTCATTGGCCAGGTTGGGATCGTCGCCATTGTCCACCAACGCATTCCACAGCGAACTGTTGATGACGCCGCTGGCAGTATCGATAACCACGGCCACCTCTTTTGCGCCAAGCCGCGCATGGATGGTATCGCCCAGGTCGTAGATGACAAAGTCGATAGGTGAAATCTCATAAATAAAATAGCGCGCCTTTGCCAACGAATCATTTGAGAGTAGCAAGGTGTAATTGTTTCCGTAACGAATTTTTCGCACATCAAAAACACCGCGTGTAGCATTGGCCAGACGGGTAATGGTAGGATAATCCACGTGATGTTTTAGCAGGATTTCGGACAGAAACTCGTTGTTGCGCACCTTGTCCTGCACCACATCGAACGAATCGACCGGCAGGCCGTACAAAAATCGTGGAGGCGCTATGATCTCCGCCTGCTCCAGCCCTTCTCCAGCCTGAAAAAAAGAATCTTTAACAAAAAAATAAATGCCTGCCGCAATCACAGCGGCAGCAATAAGTATGATGAGTATCGAACGCTTTTGCATGATGGTTATAAGATGTCGCACGCCGGCAATGCGAAGATTGCAGGATTTGCATAAAAAACGGCAAAGGTAAAAACGCTTTTCACAACAGCCAAGAAGAAAGAGTTAACATGGAGCAGCCGCGGCTTAATTCACCCCCACCCACCACTGGCTGAAGCGCTGATGCGCATTGTTAAGATTCACTACCTCACCAATAATGGGAGTTACCAATGGGATTTGATACGTTTTGCTGAACTCCGAAACCTTTATCAATGGCTCGTCCCATGCGTGGATGGCCAGCGCAAATTTGGATGAGTGAACCGGAAATACCCGACGGGCATGTAAGTCTTTGGCAGCTTTCAGCACTTCTTCGGGAAAATGATGAATATAGTGCCAGGCCAGATTATACTGGCCGTTTTCTAAAATTGCCAAATCAAAAGAGCCATGTCTTTTGCCAATGTCGGCATAGTGCGTATCGTAGCCGCTATCGCCACCAATAAAGATTTTGATGGCCGGCGTTTGCAGCACATACGAAACCCAGAGTGTATTATTCCTCGAAAAGCCGCGTCCTGAAAAGTGCCGCGCAGGTTCAGTAAAGAGCGTGAAGCCGCTGCCTAAATCCATTTTATCATACCAATCCTTTTCGATGATGATGGCCGGATCGTAGCCCCAGTGCTCAAAGTGCGCACCCACACCCAGCCCGCAAATCACTGTGTCCGTTTTTGGTTTAAGCGCCAGGATGGTTTCATAATCTACATGATCGTAATGGTCGTGAGTTATCAGCAGGTAATCGATATGCGGCATATCGTCAACATGATAGTTGTTGGTTCCTTCAAAAGCCTTCACTGTTCCGGCTACCGGCGAAGCATTACCGCTAAAAACAGGATCGACCAAAAACCGTTTGCCGGCTATCTGCATATAATACGACGAATGACCAAACCAAACCAACACATTGCTGTCGGCAGGTATCTGATTAAGATCAGTTTTGATGGAGGGAATTATATCGGCAGGCTTTGCGCGAGGATCTTTTTCAAAAAATTGCCTGTACATCACCTTCCCCATCGAATAACCTTCGGCGAAGGTTGGCGTAGGGTTTAAATTCTGGAACTGTCCGTGGCGGTAGTTGGGCGAGTTGTGTATTGCTTCCAATCTTGCGCCAGAGGGTTTTTTGCCAAATTTATCCTGTTGCAAAACTCCAAATCCAATGGCAGCCACCGTGGCGACGATTATCAATATCGTTATCATGGTTATCCTAAAAGTTTTTAAAAGCCTCTTTTTCATTCGTTTTGTAATAATAATTGAGCACCCAATTTTGCGGTGTCGGGTTGTAACAAGCAAAAATCGCAATGGTTTGCTTATTGGTTACTTTAGACAAAAAAAGGGGGGACAGGGAGCGAAGCAGAAAGAAAAAGAATTGCAATTAATATTCCAGCCGCACGATGGATGGATATCCCAGGGAGTTTAACAAACTCATCAACCGGAACTTATCCGTGAGCAGGCTGTCGTATTCGATAAAAACAACGGTATCCATCCAGCAGGCAAAGTTGAAGTTGACACCGCAGGCCGTATCGAGTGCATCCTGCACCACGTCCACCGTAAGCGAGTCCATGCCGCGCACCGTGAACTCAACTACAGCAATCCGGTTGGTATCAATCTGGCAATCGTGTGGCATGTAGCTGTATCGGGAAGCAGGCTGGCCAGCCATCAGGGCTATTGCGCCGGCCAAAAGGAAAAACAACAAAAAGTTGAGAAGTGTTTTCATTCAAGTAATTGTGGATAAAAATTGGTGCAAAAATAGAAAAAAGCAGCCGCGTGAAAGTGCCGGGATGACATGAAATTATTTAATGAAAATCGTGTAGAAAATGAATGAGCGGCACGTGTTGAATGCCCTCATGACTTGCCCCGGTGTATTCATCCAATGTTATCACATATTTGGGATAGTTGTCCTGAATGGCTTTCAGATTTCCGAATTCCCTTTCCATAGTTCGTATTTCGGTAATGCGCAGTGCCACCTGGATGTAAATTTTCTCCCCATTTCTTTCAGCAATAAAATCCACTTCTTGCTCATTCTGCTTTCCGATCAAAACTGAGTAGCCGAGGAATTTTAAGTGAAGGTAAATCGCATTCTCCAGGATTTGTCCTAAATCGAAAGGTGAAAAACCTACCACACCGTTTCTGATTCCGATATCGTTGAAATAGTATTTTTCACCAACCTCAAAAACCTTTTTACAGTGGATGTCGGTTCGCATCACTTTTGAAATCAGCATGGCTGTAGTTAAGTATTCAATGTAGTTGAGCACAATATTGATCGAAACACTAATATTTTGAGATTTCAGGAACTTTACAATATTTCTTGCCGAAATGATATTTCCAACTTCTCCGGCCAGGTATCTTATCAGCCGCACCAGAAACTCAACATTTCTCACCTCGAAGCGGGATACTACGTCGCGAAAAAGAATGGATTGATTGATATTTTTCAGATAATCAAAAACCGTTTCATCATCCAGTTGGAGATGCATTAAATAGGGTAGCCCTCCATACTTTAGATAATAAACAAATCTATAAATGACAGATTTGCAAAATTACACCTTTTTGTCACTTATAACAAACAGATTTGGTTTTTTTGACTGTTTTGTCATTTATAGATCGTAAAAGCCGTTTTTGGTAAAACTACAACAACGGAGAGAGCAGCCGCACCAATTTTTCCCACAGAAGAACGTATTTCGGCCTTTTGAGCCAGTCGGCGGCATCAATCTCTGAAGAATCTTTGAGGTCATCGTCGAAGGCTTTTTGCAATTGGCGGGCAATTTCTTCACTGTAAAGCATGGCATTTACTTCAAAGTTGAGGTCGAAGCTACGGTAGTCCATGTTGGCGGTACCTACCACGGCCAAATCGTCGTCAACGATCATAGTCTTAGCGTGGACAAAACCTTTTTGATAAGTAAATATCCGTACCCCGTGGCGCAACAACTCGGTATAATAGGAGCGAGCAACAGCATTCACCACTTTTGAATCCGAAATTCCCGGAACCAGAATTTTTATTTCAATGCCGCTTTTAGCGGAAATAATAAGCGCATTCTTCAGGCTCTCGCCCGGAATAAAATAGGGGCTTGTAATACCTATGCTCTGCCGTGCCGAGCCGATGACCTGCATCAACGAATAGTAAATGACCGGCAATGGAGAGTCGGGGCCGGAAGGTACAATCTGCACGAGCGTGAGGGGTGCATCTTTTTCACGGACAGTGAGTTGGAAATAAGCCGGTACGAAAGGCAGCTTGCGTTCACTACAAAAGTTCCAGTCGCAAATAAATAGATATTGCAGATAGAAGGTCGCCGGGCCATCAATCATCAGGTGGGTGTCGCGCCAGTAGAGGCCGTTTTCGGCTTTTGTATCGTTTCGGTATTTATCGCTTATATTGATGCCGCCAATGAAGGATTTCCTGCCATCGATGATAATGATTTTTCGGTGGTTTCGGTAGTTGATGCGGCTGGCCAGAAGGTACCATTTTATTTTATAAAAAGGCGCTGTCTCCACGCCGGCATCTTCCAGTCGTTTTATAAATCGTTTGCCCAGCCCGTGGCTGCCAAAATCGTCG
>SABY01000050.1 GCA_009928785.1 Clostridia bacterium
TTCCTTCTGCCTTTTTCCTTCTGCCTTTTTCCTTCTGCCTTTTTCCTTCTGCCTTTTTCCTTCTGCCTTTTTCCTTCTGCCTTTTTCCTTTTTCCTTTTCCCTTTCTAACTTCTACCCTCTCACCTCTTGCTACTACGGCACCTCGTGTCCGGCGGAGGCTGTCCACAACCGAAACCAGTATTCGCGGCTAAGTTGTAATTTCAGTGCGGCGGCGGCTCCCCGCAGCCTGTCGATGTTGCCGGTGCCCACCACCGGAACGATGCGTGCCGGATGGCGCAACAGCCACGCCAGCGCCACCTGATCGGGAGCAGCATCCATCTCCGCAGCAATTTCGCTGAGGGTTTTTTGTAGGCGTACAGCTTGTGGCGTAGCGGCCTCGCCAAATAAATTCCCGCCCGCCAGCGGCGACCAGGCCATAGGTCGAATCCCAAATCGCTGGCATTGATCCAATGTGCCGTCGTGCATGGCATCCATATTTAGCAACGAAACTTCTACCTGATTGGTGACCAAAGGAAAAGCCAGGTGCGATTGCAGCAAATCAAATTGCCAGGGAGCAAAGTTGGATACGCCGAAATGCAATACTTTTCCTGAATTACGCAAATCGGTAAAGGCTTTGGCAACCTCTGTGGCATCCATCAGCGGGTCGGGACGATGGATCAGCAACAAATCCAAATAATCGGTGCGGAAGTTTTTTAGTGATCGCTCTGCTGAACGAATAATATGGCCGGCGGAAGTATCGTAAGTATGAAATGTATTTTCCGGTCGGTTTTCGGAAATAAGCCTAATGCCACACTTGGTCACCAGTTGCATCTGTTGCCGCAACGAAGGACTTTGCGCAAGCATAATACCGAAAATATTTTCGCAGGTATAGTTGCCATAAATGTCGGCATGATCGAAGGTGGTGATGCCCACACCGATGGCTTCTTCTACAAAGTGCTGAAGTTGCCCGGTGCTCATGTTCCATTGATGGAGGCGCCACATGCCGTGGGCAATATCCGAGAAATTGAATTGTTGGGTGTTTGATTTCATAATGCTCAGATGTTGATTAGTAATAGTTTGTCGATGACTTGTGAGATTCTGTTGCAAAATTGCCAATAAGATTTTTCAAAGATAAAATTTTGATACCCTCTGCCGGTTCCGGGCAAAATATCTTTTTAAAAATCCGGTTATGCTTATCAACAGATTAATGAACAAAACAATTATCAAAATATTTGTAATATGAAAAAACGCATTCTGATCCTTCCCATCACGCTGGTATTGGCCATAGTACTTGTAACCTTTGCCGGATGTGAAGACGACAAACCGGGAACCACACCGCTACAAACCGTCAACGTGGACGTTTACGAAACCGTGAACTACGGCGCAAAATACATGTTTATGCACTTCGAAACTGACCTGGATACTTATCCGGTGACCTATTCCATCCGACACGGCTTGGAAACCAACGGCAACAATATCGAGATCAATCTGCCGGATATTCAAAAAGATAATTATGATGATCTGAATATAAAAAAAGGTTCGGCGGTTGCTGATGTAGGTTTAGGAACCCTCGAAAATGGCGTTTATAATCTCACCATCAAAGTGGCGCAAAACATCAACACCGGCACCCTGACCATCGCCGACAGTGTGATGACACTTGATTTTCAGGCGCCACAGGCGCTCACCATAAACCACGACACGGTACGCCGCATTCCTTTCGGCACGGTGTGGGGCTACATAGGTTATAATAATGTTGCCAATGCCTCCATTGCCCAGGCAGTGCTCGACTCGATGAGCGGTATCGGCGCTCTGCCAGCAAACTATCCCGCCGGATATTACGGCTATTTTTCTGTTGACGATACGGGAGCTTTCACTCAGAATATCCCAACAGATGTAGAATATTACAAAACGATATTTCGCTATTATAATGGCGCCGCCGCACCGCTCGACCAGTTGCTCACCTTTTACAACACCGAATATTACAACAAGATCAGCATCGTAGTGTATTGGTTTTACGCCTCCGGCGCCAAGTCGGGAGCCATAAATCCCGGTCGCCCCGACGATGGAATTCACGAAGAGCTGCTGTTTTTTAAATCGGATAATTAAAGAAGTCGTTTTTGTGAAACTTTTCTACCGCGAATACGGACAGGGACAGCCGCTCATCATCCTGCATGGCATCTTTGGCATGTCCGACAATTGGGTGTCGTTTGCGCATAGCGTTCAGGATCGCTACCACGTGTTTGTTCCCGACCAACGCAACCACGGGCACTCGCCACATGATCCTACCTTCAACTATTATGCAATGTGTGCCGACCTGGGCGAATTCATCAGCGAGCACAATCTCAAAAACCCGATTATCCTCGGGCATAGCATGGGCGGCAAAGTGGCTATGACTTTTGCACTCGAAAATCCGGAGGTGCCTGCTGCGCTTATCGTAGCCGACATAAGCCTGCGCGCTTACGAACGACGCCATCGGCACCTGGATATGATTGATGCCATGATGGCGATAGATATGGAAAACATAACCTCGCGCCGTGAAGTCGATCAACTACTGGCTGCCACCATCAAAATTAAACGTGTGCGGCAATTTGCCATGAAAAACCTGTATCGCCGGCCGCATGGTGGCGGTTTTGCCTGGCGCCTCAATCTGGAAGCTATTAATTTGAATATAGACGAAGTTTTTGAAGGAATAAAAAGCGCTGCAACCTACAGCAAACCCACGCTGTTTATCCGGGGCGCCGAATCTGATTATGTAAGTTTTGAAGATTATGACCAGATTTATCGCAATTTTCCTGATGCCGATATTAAAACCATCGAACATGCCGGCCATTGGCTACACGCCGACCAGCCCGAATCCTTTTTGAAAGTTTTTGATGATTTTGTTAAGAAAGTCTAATGGCATCAAAACCCTGTAAGGGACGTCTTTTACCAAGACTTTGCGCAAAGATGCATTGCACTGGCTTCTATAGTTTTTACAAAATCATTTAGTGCCGCCTTCCCGACTATCGCTATCATTAAGCATACTCATGGTTGTTTCACGTCATTAAGCATCCAACTGTCAAATGGAATATTTTGATCTTTGAGAATAATGGAAATATCACCGGTGGTTTCAAAAACCATGGCCTCGACCTGTTTTGGATCGCGTACACCAGCCGCACGAAGCTTCGAACGCAAATCGCCAACTGTAAGACGGCTGCTGCGTAGGTTGTCTTCAAAAATCTTCCCATCGCGCATCAACATATGAGGCGAATTATCAATAGCTTTTTTTAAAATCTTATAACGGCGCAGCAGCGCGGCAGCAATCTGCAATAAATACAATGCGGCCAGCCCTGCAATACCCTGCAGCAGCGATACAGATTCCGAAAGTACAGTGCTGGCAATAATTGAACCCACCGCCACAGTCATTGCAAAATCGAAACTCGATATACTCGAAAAGCTACGCTTGCCGGCAATCCGAGTAAATACAATTACTGAAATATAAATTCCTACTGCCGACAAGGCAATTGCTGCTAAAGAAGTTAAGGAGGCATCAAACCATTTTTCCATGATCATCGGTCATTTTAATTTATCGATAAGAAACAGGAATATTTTTTCTAACTCTGCATAGACATGCCGCCATCCACATGTAGCACCTGGCCGGTAACATACGATGCGTCCTCGGATGCAAGATACACAAAGGCTGTGGCTACCTCACAAGGCTGGCCGGGTCGTTTCATAGGCGTATTTTTACCAAATTTTTCTACTTTCTCATTATCGAAAGTTGATGGTATCAAAGGCGTCCAGATAGGGCCTGGAGCCACAGCATTAACCCGGATTTTGCGCTCGGCCAGGTTGTGCGCAAGCGATCGTGTAAAAGTAACAATGGCTCCATTGGTAGCTGCATAATCGAGAAAATGCGGCGGACCTACATAGGCCGTTACGCTGGTAGTGTTGATGATGGAATCGCCTTCGCTGAGATGACTGATGGCGGCCTTGAGCATGTAATACATTGCAAAGATATTGGTCTGATAGGTTTTCTCCATCATGTCCAGGTCAAGGTCTTCCACTTTTTCCACCGGGTGCTGTTCGCCGGCATGGTTAACCAGGATATTGATTTTTCCAAACTTGTCCACAGCTTCCTGAACAAACTTTTTACAGAAGTGCCGGTCGCGAATATCTCCTTTCTTAGCCAGGCATTTGCGCCCTTCTTTTTCGACAAGCCTGCAGGTGGTGCGGGCATCTTCGTCTTCCTGCAAATATGCAAAGGCAATATCGGCACCTTCGCGGGCAAAATGCACAGCCACAGAGCGGCCTATTCCGGAGTCACCGCCGGTAATCAGAGCCACTTTATTCTGAAGTTTACCGCTACCACGATAATTATCACGGATAGTAAGCGGCTCGGGATCCATCTGTTGCTGATACCCCGGAATGGGTTGTGATTGAGCATGCACCTGTTCTGATTTTTTTTCGTAATCTGTCATTGTTTTATCTGTTTTGCTTTTATAAAAAATGAATTTTGAGATCGTTGCAAAACGGAATAAAAACATTATGCCAGAAGCCGAACCAAGTGCTATAATAGAAGTGATGAGGCTATGGGTAGGGAGTAAAATCCTCAATGTGTTGATGGCAGGAAACAGTAAGCGGATTTCAAAGAATAATCCCTGCTTTCCCAGTGTTCACGGAAGATTTATCCGCACGCCAGCCGCTGAGTAAATGGATTATGGCGCACTGAGGCGCATTGGTGCCCGAAGTGCGCCCCGCAAGGAAAAACGAAAGTGTAGCGTACCGCCTTCACAAATACAATCCCCGCAAGGCGCGTATAGCGGAAAGCCCGTCAGCCGCCCAAATCATTATAAAAAATACAGACCTATTTCAAAATCAGCCGGCTGCTTCTGCGCTCTTTCCCATTAGAAACCAATACCTGGTAGGCGCCAGCGGGCAGTTGCGAAAGATTTACCGAAAGTGTCGGGCTGGTGACTTTGGTGCGATACACTTCCATACCGGCCGCATTGGTAACGATGATTTGGGTGCCATTAATTTCAAAGCCATTTAAATCGACACGGATGAGGTCGGTGGCCGGATTGGGATAAATATGCAACGCAGTATTGGTAGCGACTTCGGGAATGCCAATGCTGGGATCGAGGGGAAATTCGGCGGTAAACAAGCCCCGTCCATGGGTAGCGGCCAGCACAGTGTTGTCGGCTGCCCGGAGGGTGAGCATATCCACACGTACATTGGCCATGCCTTCGGCGTTGGGCTGCCACACCACGGGGTCGGCGTTGATGTTGTTGGTAGTCCATATTCCAAGCTCGGTAGCCAGTATCACCTGAGCATCGTTTTGGGGATGATACTCAGCCCAGCGGATGGGCATGTCGGGGAGATTGTATTCGACATCACGCCAGCTTTCGCCGCCATCTTTGCTTTGCCACACCGACTGTACGCCGTAATTACTATAGGTTACCAGCATTTCATCTTCACTTTGACCGAGGGCTATGCATGAAATATATCCTACCGGCATGTCATCATTTGTAAATTCGGTAACCTGCGGAACGGAATTCTGAGCATTATCAGCGCGGTACAGCCTTCCGGTTTGCGAACCTAAAAAGAGTACTGACGTGCCGGCGGGTGCATAAGGCGAAACCCTGACATGAGAAAAATAGCCCTCTTCGTTGGTTTGTAGCGGCACCACATCCACATCGAAATTATCGGGGATGCCGTCGATGCGCAGCAGTTGGTTGCTGTATCCGCCAACGAAATTTACACGATTGGCAAAGAGGATATTGTTTTTGGTATCGTAATCTGCCGGATTTACAAATACGCCGCTATTGTCGTTGTAGCTGTCCAGGTAGTTCCAGTTGAGGTAAAAAGTATAGCTGTTGTAATACACCGAAGTGATGAGCAATTGCGGGTCGTCGTCGAAAAAGCAAAAGGCGCCGTCGCCACCATCAATCATGTGGTTGATGCTAAGAGGTTCGTCCTGATAAAGCAGCGTTCCGTTGTCTTGCAACCCTCCGCAGTAAAGCGTTCCGCCCGGTTGTGGGATGATGTCGCAGGTATAAAATTGCAATGTGTTGTAATTATGATTTTTCTCCTGAAAAACGGGATAGGTACTAAGCGCGGTGTTGGTATAAAAAACGCCGCCATCGGAGCTGCAAATAAGCTGGGACGGGTTGCCGGGATTAAAAGCGATGGCATGTTGGTCGGCGTGCACATATTCGTCGCCGCCGCCGTAGTACATCAGCGCCCAGTCGGTGATGTGCTGCCACGTGCTACCGCTGTTGTTGGTTTTCCATAAGTCCAGACCGCCTGCATAAAGCATCTCCGGATTATTTGGAGCCACCTTTAGCACGAAGGCGTGCCAGGCCAGCTTAGCATATTCATCGTCGGGGATTGGGATGCTTGTCCAGTTTTCGCCGGCGTCGGTGGTTTTGAGGATATAACGTCCGTAGTAGTAGTTGAAGCCGTTGTTGTTGTTTACGAAGCCAGCTCCGATGGCGGCATAAATGATGTCGGGATCGGAGGGAGCAGCGGCCAGCACCACCCTGCCTGGGATGTTATAATATGAGTTGTTGAGGATTTGCTGAACCATGTCATCGTAAACTGTCCATGTTCCGGCTGCACCATAGTCGGAATACAATATCACGGCTCCGCCTTGTATCTCCACATTTTGAACGGTGCCGGCAAAGATGCGTCCGCCGGCAGTAATTTCCAGATCGGAAATCATGTAAGGTTTTTCCGTTCCCGGGATGTCGGGCATCACCTGATCCCAGGTCATTCCGAAATCGGAGGAGCGAAATACACCGTCGGAGGGCTGGCTTTGGTGGACGGTGTCGTGGTAAATCCCGGAAGCCACAGCGGCGTAAATGACGCTGGTGCCGGCTTCGTCGCGGATAACGATGTCGTTGATATATTCAAAAGGCAGCGTGCTTTCTATCATGTTCCAGGTGGTGCCGGCATCGGTAGAGCGCCAGATGCCCTGCCCTACGCCCGACGATTCGCGATAGGTGATGAGTGCGGTTTGTGATTCGCCGGTTCCTACATAAAAAATATTCGGATTGTTGGGATCGTAAGCTATGCAGCTTATCGAGAGGGAGCTCCAGAAGTCATCCACTGGCTGCCACAGGCTGTTGTTGTTGGTAATATCTTGGCGAAACCAAAGCCCGCCGGTAACGCCGCCAGCCCACACCTTTTTGTGCTGCAGGTCGGTAGGATCATACATAATGGCACGGGTTCTTCCGCCCATTTCTACCGGCGTGCCTTCCCACTGAAGCTGCACGTCGTTGCGGCTTTGGGTGGCAGTACGGGCATATTGGTATGCGTCCATCAGCCGATGGCGGGGCACGGCTCCGGTAGCCGGATCTACGGTCATAAAATAATCCTGCAAGGCTGCCTTGTCGGGATGGGCAGGCTTAGGAAGATCAGATAACTTATCGTCCGCTGCCAGGGGCATGGCGGCTGCTTTGGCGTGCATTGATGCTGCAAACTGATGGCGCTGAATGGTTTTAGAATTATCATTTTGTAAAAGCGTAAAAACCAATGTTGCCATCAGGATGGCCAACAATAAAGCTGAAAGAGACCGCAGTGTAGTTTTTCGTGACATGGTGGTAATGGATTAGTATTAAAAATTACTACTGATTGATTAAAAAGAATGCGTTAAAGATCGCCAAAATTAAACCTTTTACCAACTAAACAAACCTATACTTTTGCCGGCAAAATTTACAGATGTCAACAAACCCACTCAGGCGGCTGGCAAGCCAGACGGCAGTTTACGGACTTAGCAGCATCGTTGGCAGATTGCTCAATTATCTGCTGGTGCCGCTTTACACGCGCGTGCTGGTAACGGGCGATTACGGCATCTATACCGAGATGTACGCCTGGGTTTCGATACTTTGGGTAATTCTCACCTACGGCATGGAAACTACCTTTTTTCGCTTTGCGCAAAGCGAAAACAATTCTCCCAAAGTTTTTGGCACCGCCTTCACCTCATTGGTTTTTACCTCGTTCGTTTTTTTGATAGCGGCTGGTGGCAATGCCGGCGCCATTGCCCGCAGCATGGGCTACGGCGACCATGTGGATTACATCGTATATTTTGCTTTCATCCTTTCCCTTGATGCGCTGGCGGCTATTCCGTTTGCCCGTTTGCGACAGCAAAACCGCCCCATCCGTTTTGCCGTGATCAAGCTTATCAATATTGCCCTCAACATTGGCTTCAACCTCTTTTTTATTTTGCTGTGCCCCTACGTTCTTGCACATTATCCTGATACCGCACTGGCTCATTTTGTCCTTCTCATTTTCGATCCCACTGATCTGGTAAGTTACATCTTTATCAGCAACCTTATTTCTACCGTGGTAACACTTCTGTTGCTGCTGCCCGATGTACGTTTTAGGTGGCAGGATTTCGATTTTTCGTTGTTAAAGCGTATGCTTGTTTACACCTGGCCGTTGCTCATTGTGGCCATTGCGGGATCTATTAATCTTTCGTTAGATAAAATATTGCTGGCCTGGCTGCTGCCCGGCGATCCGGATTGGGTGATGTCGCAGGTGGGGATTTATGGCGCCTGCTACAAAGTATCGATTATCATGACGCTTTTTGTGCAGACATTCCGGTATGCCGCCGATCCGTTTTTCTTTGCCGAATCGGCACACAATGATTCGCTGAAGATTTATGCCGAGGTGCTCAAGATTTTTACCGTCATTGTTTCGCTGATATTTTTGGCCACGACGCTCTATCTCGATGTGGTGATTCTCTTTATCGGTGAGGCCTACCGCGCAGGCCGCGACGTGATCCCGATTTTGCTGATGGGCAATCTTTTTCTGGGGATTTTCTATAATCTTTCTTTTTGGTACAAGCTCACCAACCGGACCATCTACGGCGCATTGCTTTCGGTGGTGGGCGCCGGAGTTACCGTTGTGCTCAACTTTGCGCTGATTCCTGCTTTCGGATACTACGGCTCGGCCTGGGCAGCCTTTTTTGCCTACCTCACCATGATGGTGCTCTCGTATGTGCTAAGTCGCAAATTCTTTCCTGTTCCCTATCAAAACCAGCGTATTCTGCTTTATCTGTTGCTGCCGGTGGCTATTTATCTGGTAAGCCGTTCGCTACCTGTTGAGCCGGGATTGTTGAAATTTTTCATCAACACCTTCCTTCTACTCATTTTTATAGCTACAGTATTTTATAAAGAAAAAACCGCGCTTCTGAACCTGATCCAACGGCGCAAAAGCTGATGCCATGAGCCGAGGTGCTGAAAGTGCTTTGCATAATTTTTGATAAATTTGTCGCCATCCGAAAAAAACGTAAAACCGATGAAAATAAAAATTGTAAATAAATCGAAACACCCGCTGCCGACCTACGAAACGGCAGCTTCGGCGGGCATGGACCTGCGCGCCAACCTGGTGGAACCGCTGCTGCTCAAACCACTGCAACGCGAATTGGTAAGCACGGGTCTGTTTATCGAACTCCCCATTGGTTACGAAGCCCAGATTCGACCACGCAGCGGGCTGGCCATCAAAAGCGGCATCTCGCTGGTAAATACGCCTGGTACCATCGACGCCGATTATCGCGGGGAGATAAAAGTTGTCATCATCAATCTTTCCAACGACGAATTTGTGCTCAACGACGGCGAACGTATTGCCCAAATGGTGATCAACAAAGTGGAGCAAGCCGAATGGGTGATGGCAGAAACCCTCAACGAAACGGCACGTGGCGCCGGAGGCTTTGGCCACACCGGCAAATAAACTGCCCGCGCATTGCTGCAACATTTGCCCAATCACGGTGTTAATATTTCCCATTAGAACAATGATTTGCCAGCAAGGATGTTTGTTTGCTGCATCAACAGATTTTACATTTTATGAATTTTAGAGTTTTAATAATATCGCTGTCGATACTATTTTTTGCCTTGGGCACAGCCCCACAGGTACTGGCTCAGCGCAAAAACAAGCATGACGACAAGCCCAAAGAGTTGTCAGAATATTTATTGCGTGAGCGCCAGGAGGCTTTTCTGGAAGGCAACAAACAAAAATTGCTTGGCAACAATGCTGCTGCCGGGGCTGCTTTTTCAAAAGCGCTTCGTATCGATCCCAACCACGATGCCTCGCTTTTTGAGATGTCGCGCCTGTATTACCAACAGGGACGCACCGACGATGCCATAGCCGCCGCCGCCAAAGCCGCCCAACTCGACCCGAAAAATATCTGGTACCAGCTTCTTCTCGCCGATCTTTACAAAAATACCGGACAGTTAGATAAGATAAAAGATGTGTTCGAAACGTTGGTAAAAATCGATCCCGAGCATATCGAATACCGCCAGGACCTGGCACTCCTCTACACTCTGGAAAACGACTACCGGGGTGCTATTGAAATTTACAATCAAATCGAAGATATTATTGGCGTAACCGAGGAAACAGCGCTGAAAAAACGTAATCTTTGGAACAACCTCGGCAAACCAGAAAAAGGACTGGCCGAAATAGAGCAACTGGTAGCGTTGCATCCCCACAACAGTCGCTATCAGCAGATTTTGGCGGAGAGCTACATGGAAACCGATAATCCCGACAAGGCGCTTGCCACTTATCTTAAAGTTGCCGAAATAGATCCTTCCGACCCCTACATTTACATCTCACTTTCGGATTTGTATCGCAAGCTGGGCGACGAACAAAAGGCTTACGAGGCGCTGCTTGTTGGCTTTGCCAATCCCGAGTTGGAGGCTGATGCCAAAATTCAAATCCTGCTGACCTACTATTCCGTAGATCAACTTTTTAACGAGAAAATAGACCAGGCGCTGGAGTTGGCGGAAATACTGGCACACACGCACCCCTATGATGCACGTGTACTGTCGCTTTACAGCGAAATGTTGTTTCGCACCGAGCAATACGATAAGGCGCTGGCTGTTTTGGATGAAGTGCTGCAAACCGACAGCAGCCGCTATGGTGTATGGGAACAGAAAATGCTCATCGAAAGCCAACTCAACAAAAACCAACAACTGGTTGCTACCAGCACAATTGCCACAGAGCTTTTCCCGATGCAGCCACTACCCTATCTGCTCAATGGCTTTGCCAATTACCAAGTAAAAAATTATGATGCCGCCCGGCGCGCTCTCGAAAGCGGCGCCAGCCTGGTGGTGAGTAATGATAAACTGCTGTCGCAATTTTATACCACGCTTGGCGACATCTACAACCAACTGAACGACCATCAAAAGTCGGATTCGTATTATGATAAAGCGCTAAAGATAGATATGTCGAATGCTTTGGTGCTCAACAACTACAGCTATTTCCTGACGCTGCGCAACGAGCGCCTGCAGGAGGCGCGTGCCATGGCCTCCCGCGCCAACGATCTGGAACCCGACACGCCATCGTATATGGATACCTACGGTTGGGTACTTTATAAATTGGGCGAATTGCAGGAAGCCGAAAAATGGGTGAAGAAGTCACTCGACGCATCGCCAACACCTGATGCCACAGTGCTTGAGCATTATGGCGATATCCTTTATAAACTGGGACGCAAACAGGACGCCATGAAATATTGGCAACAGGCAAAAGATACCGGACAGGAAACTTCAGAATGGCTCGACCGTAAAATTGCCGAACAATCGCTTATCGAGTAGCCCGACATAGCATTAATAATACTACTAAAGATGAAAATATCCTGGATATCTCTTTCTGTTCTCATGGTGATGATAATGGCTCTGGCCGGATGCAAGAGCCAGCGCGCCGTGATCAAAGCTCCGCTAAAGGAGGAGGGCGCCGACTACCTGATGACTCGCTTGAATGAAAAAGAATTTGCGTTTAATAGTTTTGAAGCACGCGCAAATATCTCCTACAAACAAAACCGAAAATACCTCGACTTTAAAGCGCAGGTGCGCATCATCAAAGACAGCACGATATGGATAAGTTTTAGCCAGGACCTGGGCATCGAGGTAGCGCGCGTTTTGATCACGCAGGATTCGGTGAAATTTCTCGACCGGTTCAACAAAAAATACCTGCTGACAGATTATGATTTTATTGAGAAATTTTTGAATACCAATGTCGATTTCGGAATGCTGCAATCGATTATCCTGGGCAATGATTTTGAATATTACGAAATTGCTGAATTTAAGGCTTCCGTCGATGGTGGCCAATACCGGCTGAGCACAACAGGTCGCCAGAAACTTAAAAAATACGTGCGCAATACCGGCGATGCACAGCGTGTACTTTTGCAGTCAATCTGGCTCAATCCACAGACTTTTAAAATTACCCATATCAAACTTAAGGAACTTACGCGCGACAGCAAAAAACTCGAAGCCTCGTACTCCGACTTCGAAACCATCAATGATCAGTTGTTCCCTACCAAAATTAATTACGCCATCGATGCCGACGAGCCAATGGAAGTTGCGGTAGAATACAGCCGCATAGAGCTGAATCACGAGATGAGCTTCCCTTTTAAAATCCCTTCAAAATACGAGCGCGCCCGCTAAGCGATAAAGTCTATCTTTGGTGCATGGTCAGCCAGAAGATGTTACCGGTGATTGCGCTTATGCTATTGGTGTTTTGCCAGGCATCGCTTACGCAAAATGCTGTGGCGCAAACCGCTGTGGCAGAATTGCAGCAGAAAAAAGAACAGCTCGAAAAGTCGATAGAATATGCCGATGTGCTCCTAAATGATACCCGCCTAAAAAAAACCACCGGCCTGGAAGAATTAGCCCTTTTGCAGAAAAAAATTGACGCACGCAGCAGTATTATCGACACCTACCGCGCACTTCACCACCAACTCTTCGACACCATTTGCCGCAATCTGATAGCCATCGACAGCATCGACACAATGCTGGAGCATCTTAAAAGTGAATATGCCGCAATTATCAGGAGCGCCTATCTAAACTCCAACAAGCAGCAGCGCCTCCTGTTTCTATTGGCTGCCGATGGGTTTGGTCAGGCCATCCACCGGATGAACTATTATCGCATCTATGCTGCCAGGCGGCGCTATCAGGCTGATGATATTGCGATGACGCAAAAGCAATTTATCGAAAAGGCGATGCAGACAGAGAATCAGATAGATGAAAATTACAAAATACTCCGTCATCTCGAAAACGAATACGCCTTGATGGAGAATGAAATGGTGAAGAAAAGAACGCTGGTGGCCGGTTTTCAACGCAACGAAAAACAACTCCTCAGCCGGCAGCGTATGAGCCAGACCGAAGCTGCGGCGTTGCATCAAAATATTTTAGAAATCTTAGCCAATGCTTCTCAAAAACCCGACGCTCAGGCAGAGCAGCTCCTGAAAACTCCCGCTCCCGCCACTGATCTGTTACCGGGTTCTTTTGCCCATCAGCGCGGCAAGCTACCGTGGCCCGTTGCAACGGGATTTATCATCCAGCCTTTTGGCGAACATCAGCATCCTGACCTGAAAAATATCAAAATCAAAAATGATGGTATCGATTTCCTTACACAAGCCGGCGCCGGCGCCCGCGCGGTGTTTGCCGGCCAGGTAACCCGCGTGATGCAGACCAACGCCAACTCGTGGGTGGTCATCGTACGCCACGACAGCTTTCTGACGGTATATGCCAACCTTGCGCTGCCCATTGTAAAAGCCGGACAACAGATAAGCGCACTACAAAATCTGGGTGTAATCTACACCGGCAAACAAGCCGCTTGCACACGCCTTCACTTTGAAGTGTGGAATGGCAAAAACCTTACTGATCCTATGCTGTGGCTTGTGCCAGATCAAAAAATCATTATTTCAGGTATCGCTGCTGAAAATTGATAGTCATTCGTTTACAATCTTTTTTTTTAGAAATATGACAGCACTTCTCTACTTTTTAAAAAAAATCATGATGAACATTTTTTTAAAAAAACATGTTATCGTATCCTAATTTGAACTTTTTAATGACAACTCACTTGAGGCTGCATAGAAATCGCAAAAACCACGGGTACCACATGCGCTCATTTTTGGGTGCCCTGCTGCTTCTTACAATAGCTGACCAGCCTCCGATGCAAATTATAAAAACTTGACTTTCGGCGCTTTTGATGTTATCTTTGCGCCCCCTTTTTTCACTCTCTACTGTTTATTTAATTTATCAATATGAAACTATCGCAATTCAGATTTCATCTGCCAGCCGAACTGATTTCCCTGCAACCTGCTCCTAACCGCGACGAATGCCGGATGATGGTGCTCGACCGCAAAAAGCAAACTATCGAACACAAATCTTTCCTCGACATTCTCGATTATTTCGACGATGGTGATGTAATGGTTCTGAATAATACCAAAGTTTTTCCGGCACGGCTGTATGGTACCAAAGAAAAAACCGGCGCCAAAATAGAAGTATTCCTGCTGCGGGAACTTAATCAGGAAACCCGTTTGTGGGATGTGCTGGTGGACCCGGCACGTAAAATTCGTATCGGCAACAAACTTTATTTTGGTGACGACGATGCCCTGGTGGCCGAAGTTATCGACAACACCACCTCGCGCGGTCGTACACTGCGTTTTTTGTACGATGGCCCTTACAGCGAGTTTAAGCGAACCATACAAAAGCTCGGTAAAACTCCTTTGCCCAGAACGATACTGCGCGAAACCAAGCCCGAAGACGAAGATTGGTACCAAACCATTTTTGCCAAACACGAAGGTGCCGTGGCTGCTCCTACAGCAGGGTTACATTTTAGCCGCGAGCTGATGAAGCGCCTGGAGCTGAAAGGGATTAGTTTTTCTGAAATAACCTTGCACGCAGGCCTGGGCAACTTCCGCCAAATTGAAGTGGAAGACCTTTCCAAGCACAAGATGGACAGCGAAGAACTCATCATCGACGAGCGTGCTGTAAGTATCGTCAACGAAGCCATCGACAGCCGCAAGCGCATTTGCGCCATCGGCACCACTTCGATGAAAGCACTCGAGTCGTCACTCACCATCTCAGGACATCTGAAAACTTTTGAAGGCTGGACTAACAAATTCATCTTCCCGCCCTACGAGATCAAGCTCGCCGACGCAATGGTTACCAATTTCCACCTGCCCATGTCGAGCATGATGATGCTGGTAGCCGCCTTTTCGGGATATGATTTTTTGATGCGCGCCTACAAAGAAGCCATCAAGGAGAAATATCAGTTCTTTACCTACGGCGACGCAATGCTCATCATATAATTAATAGAAAAAACTACTTTTGAAGGGCTGTTTTCTAAAAAAAGAACAGCCCTTTTTTTATGAATCGTCCACATCAAAAATATGCGATTATCGTAGCTGGCGGAAGCGGCGCGCGCATGGGATCGGCGGTGCCCAAGCAGTTTTTGCTGCTGGCCGGCAAGCCCTTGCTGATGCACACCCTCGCGCGGTTCCGTGAAGCTATGGATGAGTTGCAGCTCATCGTGGTGCTGCCATTCGATCATATCGAAACCTGGCAGCGGTTGTGCTCCAAACATCGATTCCTTGTGCCACATCAAATAGCAGCAGGAGGCGAACAGCGCTTTTTTTCGGTGCGCAACGGGTTGGAAAAAATTGCTTCGCCGGGCCTGGTGGCGGTGCATGACGGTGTGCGGCCATTGGTTTCTGCAACACTGATACAAATTGCTTTTGAAGCCGCCGCCGCTAATGGCAGTGCAATCCCCGTGATAACGCCCAACGAATCGTTGCGGCAAATTACCGGCAGCGGGAGCCACCCGGTAGATCGGGCAGTGCATCGTCTGGTGCAAACGCCGCAGGTTTTTGATGTGCAACGGCTCCGGGAGGCATACCAGCAACCCTTTCGCCCCGACTTTACCGACGATGCCACCGTGTGGGAAGCAGCGCACAACCCGCTCCATCTGATCGAAGGCGAAATCCATAATATCAAAATCACGCGTCCTTTCGATCTGCTGCTTGCCGAACAATATTTGCATTATGAATCCAAAGAATAATAATTCCAAAATCGTAATTCCAAAATCGTAATTCTAAAATCGTAATTCCAAAATCGTAATTCCAAAATCGTAATTCCAAAATCGCAATTCCAAAATCGTAATTCCAAAATCGCAATTCCAAAATCGTAATTCCAAAATCGTAATTCCAAAATCGTAATTCCAAAATCGTAATTCCAAAATCGTAAATTTTGACTGACCCCTCTACCCCATTCTCCAACCAGATCATCCTCGGTATCGACCCGGGCACCGTCATCATGGGCTATGGCTTGATAGCCATCGACAATCGCAAAATCTCGCTGATAACTTTGGGCATTCTACGGCTGAGCAAATTTGATGACCATGCCCTGCGGCTGAAAAAGATTTTTGAGCGAACGCTCGCCTTGGTTGAAGAATACAAGCCGGATGTGCTGGCTATCGAAGCGCCCTTTTATGGCAAAAACGTGCAGTCGATGCTTAAGCTGGGTCGCGCGCAGGGAGTGGCGATGGCAGCCGCACTTTACCGCGATATTCCGATACAGGAATACACCCCACGTGAAATAAAAAAGTCGATTACCGGCAACGGAACCGCCAGCAAAGAACAGGTGGCTGCCATGCTCACTCAGCTCACCAATTACAACCTTTCGCCCGAAACGCTCGATGCCACCGATGGCCTGGCTGCGGCGGTGTGTCACCATTTGAAAAGTGGAAATCTGCCTTCCGGCAAAGGCTACAACAGTTGGAAGAGTTTTTTGAAAGATAATCCTGACAGACTTAAGTAGGTGCAATTTTTTTGCGCTGTCGGGCGCATTTTTTCCTATTATCAAAAACTCTAATTTTGCCCCGCTATTGACAACGCATTATATTTTTATTAATAAACAAAAAAAATGAAGAAGATCATCCTGGCGCTGCTGCTTTTCAGCTTTGTGGCTGCGCAAGCACAAAACAAGCTTTTCGACTATTCCGACTACATGAACCGGAAAATCTATCCCAAGTCGATCAGCAACCTGCAGTGGCGCGGCTCACAGCAAACCTTTACCTACATCGATAATAACGCCTTGATTCAGAAACGGAGCGATGATTCGGCCACAGCCGACACATTGTTGCAGCTCGACGCACTAAACCAGGCCATGGACCAGCAGGCTGAAGTCAAATCCCTGCGGCGGTTTCCGGGCATCAACTGGCTCGACGACAACCGGTTTTATTACAAGCATGAGCAACATTTTTATATTTACAACTTTGCCGACAGCACACTCACCGATGCAAACAGTTTCCAGGAAGATGCCGACAATTTGGAAATCAACACCAAAACCCTGAATGTGGCTTACACCATCGGGAGCGACTTGTATGTGTCCGTTGGCGGAAAAGAAACGCTAATAGAAAAAGGTGATGATAATATTTTGTACGGCCACGTGCCGTCGCGCAACGAATTCGGGATCAATCAGGGATCGTTCTGGTCGGCGGATGGAAGCCGCCTGGCTTTTTATCGCATCGACCAGACGGATGTATCGCGCTATCCGCTGGTAGATTTATATACCCCTGTGGCTACCGCTAGCCCAATTTGCTATCCGACGGCAGGCGGTAAAAGCCAAAAAGTGAAACTGGGCATTTATAATTTAGGACTTAACGAAATTACCTACCTCAATACTTCCGGATCAGAAAATCAATACCTCACCTCCGTTACCTGGGCGCCTGATGGCAAAAGTATTTATGTTGGCATACTCAACCGCGACCAGAATTATTTTTCGATGAACCAATACGATGCATCCACCGGACAGCATTTGCTGACGCTCTTTACCGAGCAAAACGAGCGGTATGTTGAGCCTCAGCACGATCTGTATTTCCTGCCCGGCGATGCGCAAAGATTTATCTGGCAAAGCCGCCGCGACGGGTGGAACCATCTCTACCTTTACCAAACTGACGGAAAACTCGTAAAACAAATTACTACCGGCGAATGGGAAGTAACCGACCTGCTCGGACTTGGCGACAACGACAAAATGGTTTATTACGAATCTACCGCCGCCAGCCCTTTGGAGCGGCAACTGTATGCAACTTCGCTGAGCAACGGTCGCACCACACGCCTTACACAACAAGAAGGTGTGCATACCATTATGGCTTCCCACGGCATGATGAACTTTCTCGACATCTTCAGCAGCATCGACATGGCGCGTGCATATTATCTTTTGGATAATGATGGGAAAATTGCTGATACACTTTTGGAGGATGCCAATCCCTGGCAGGATTATGCTGTGGGTAAGATGGAAATTTTTTCGCTCAAAGCCGACGATGGAGAAACCGATCTCTGGTGCCGCCTGATAAAACCTGTTGATTTTGATCCTACAAAAAAATACCCGGCGCTGGTTTATGTCTATGGCGGCCCACACGCCCAGCTCATCGACAAGTCGTGGACGGGAAGTGCTGGTTTTTGGCTCAACCTGATGGCACAGCAGGGTTATGTGGTTTTCACGCTCGACAACCGTGGCTCGGCCAACCGTGGCTTTGCTTTCGAAAGCGCCATCCACCGGCAGTGTGGCGAAATAGAGATGGCCGACCAGATGACAGGTGTGGAATATTTGAAATCGTTGCCCTATGTGGATCAGGAGCGGATGGGCATCGACGGCTGGAGCTATGGCGGATTTATGACAATGTCGATGTTTTTGCGACATCCGGGAATATTTGAAGCTGCCTGTGCCGGTGGGCCGGTGATCGACTGGAAATGGTATGAAGTGATGTATGGCGAGCGCTACATGGATACACCCATGCAAAATCCCGAAGGCTACCGCCAGGCCAACCTGCTCAACTACGCCGATCAAATCGACGGACATCTGCTGATGATCCACGGCACCAACGACCCGGTGGTTATTTGGCAAAACAGCCTGATGTTTCTCGATGCTGCCATCGAAAACGGCAAGCAGGTAGAATATTTCGTTTATCCCGGCGCAGAGCACAACATGGGCGGCAAAGCACGCGCGCATCTATTCGAGAAAATCGCTACTTTTTTTAATAATAATTTGAAATAAGAAGTGTCTAAATTGAAAACCAAAAGCAAGCTCTCCCTAGCCGCATTGGTGGCTGTATTAATTACGGTACTGGTGATAAGCCTGGTGCATGAACCCTGGAACAAGTATGGCCAGGTACTGCGCAGCGATATCAATCAATACTATGCCTACCTGCCGGCTTTGATCATTTACGGTGATGTCAGGCTTACCTTTCTCGAAATAGATGGTTTTGCGCTCGGCCCGCATTTTTATCCCTACTTCACCCCGCTGGGCATACGAGGTATTATTGCCACTTATGGTGTGGCGCTGCTGTACCTTCCGTTTTTTCTTATCGGTCACGCCTATGCGCTGCTCTTCGACTACCCGGCCACCGGGTTTTCGTTGCCTTACCAGATCATGATACAATTAAGTAGCTGGGCGTATTTGTTGTTTGGGCTGGTTTTGATGCGCCGGCTGCTTAGGAAATATTTCACTGACGGCGTTACCGCAATAGTTATTGTGGCTACTGTGGTAAGCACTAATCTGCTGTGGTATGTTACCGCCGAAGCAGCCATGTCGCATATTTACAGCTTCTTCTCCATCACCGCTTTTCTGTTTTTAATTGATCGGTGGACAGAGCGGCCAAGCCTAAGAGACACCATTTTGATAGGATTGGTGGCCGGACTTATTGCCCTGATCCGACCAACCAATGCACTTGTCGGGATACTTGTGCTGCTGTGGAAAGTGGGCACCTGGCAGGAGTTGAAACAAAGAATCGTTCTCTTATTAAAAAAATGGCCATTGATTCTTACCATGATTGGAATGGCCATAATCATGTGGCTGCCGCAACTCTATTACTGGAAACTCATTTCCGGCCAATGGTTTTTCAGTAGCTATCCCACCAGTAATTTCTTTTGGGACAACCCACAGCTTTCCAACGTTTTGTTTTCGTGGCGCAAGGGATGGCTGATTTACACGCCCGTAATGGTTTTTACGCTTATCGGCATTGGGTTGCTGTTTCGGGTTCGGCGGCAGTTTTTCTGGCCGTTGCTGGTGTTTTTTGCAGCCAGTTGGTATGTAATCTCGTCGTGGTGGAGCTGGTGGTATGGCGGCGGCTTAAGCATAAGGCCTTTTGTGGATTCATATGGCATCTTTGCCTTCGGAATGGCAGCTTTCCTTACCTGGGCTTTCAGACAACGCCGGTGGCTGATGATTGCTTTGATGATCCCGTTCGTTTTTACGCTTTGGAACGGAGCACACAACAATGCGCGGTACTTTTATCAATCCATCAACTGGGACGCCAATACCAAGCGTAGTTATCTGGATGGATTTTTTCGCGTAAAGCCACTGCCCGGCTATTGGGATTCGTTGGAACATCCCGATTATCAGGCAGCCAAAAAAGGAATTTACCAGTTGGAGGGGGAGCATGATGATGCGCCTGCGGAATAGGTATTCGGACCTTTTTAATTATTAAAAAAGAAACAGAACGATAATCTGAAAAAAAGATGCGGATGATCAAAACAGCTCAATACCGAAATTGGCAACTGCCCGCCGTGGTCGTTTTCTTTGCCATTATTTATTCGCTCATTACGGTTGTAAATCATTACAACTTCAGAACCTATGCACTCGACATGGGCGTTTATACCAATGCGCTGTACGACTACGTGCGCCTGCAATGGAACGACAGTACAATATGGAAACCGGTAGCCGAAAATCTTTTGGCCGACCATTTCGATCTTTCGCTTTTCTTTATTGCGCCGCTGTCGTTGCTAATGGGTAGTTACACTTTGCCGCTGATGCAGATATTCTTTGTGTTGTTGGGTGGTGTAGGTGTGTATCGTTATTTTATGCTCAACCCAAAGCAGGCTCCAGTGGCAATTTATGCAACCATTTTCTTTTATCTCTTTTTTGGAATCTTTGCTGCGTTGGCTTTCGATTATCATGGCAATGTGGTGGCGGCGGCTTTGGTGCCCTGGTTTTTTGTGCAATTGCGGCGCAACAAATTGCTGCCGGCTTTTTTGTTTCTGCTGGCCATACTTTTTGGAAAAGAAAACATGTCGTTGTGGATGGCTTTCGTAAGTTTGGGATTATTAGCTAACCATTGGCGACAGCCGCGCGTAAGATACTTCCTGATTTTTGCCTTTTTGTTTTCGATCCTTTATTTTTACCTGGTGCTGCAGGTGGTGATGCCCGGCTTATCCAACGGGGGCACCTATACGCACTTTGGATACGATGCTGTGGGCAGCACTCCCGGCGAAGCCATCGTCACCATTTTGCGCCATCCGATAGATGTGGTGAAAATCATGTTTACAAACCATACCGGCGACCCTTTTGGTGATTATGTAAAACTTGAGCTGTGGATGTTTCTTGTTGCCTGCGGGCTGCCGCTATTATTGCTGCGTCCGCAATATCTGGTGATGCTCGCTCCTATATTTTTTCAAAAATTGTTGAGCAACACCCATCAGCATTGGGGAGTAGGCTATCAGTACAGCGTGGAGTTTGCACCCATCATAGCCATTGGCGTTTTTTCGGTGGTGGCGCTTATTCCTAACAAATATTTCAAACACATAGCCGCCACCGTGCTGGTACTGCTGTCGGTGGGCACTACCATCCGGCTGATGGACAATACGCATCAATACATCGAAAAAACCAACCTGAGGATTTACACGCGGGAGCATTACGTGCGGCAGCATTCCGTAAAGCATCTTCACAAAGTGCTAAAGCTGGTGCCGGATGATGCGGTGGTAAGTGCACAAACGGCTTTCGTGCCGCACCTCGCTTTGCGCGATACTATCTATCAGTTCCCGATTATAAAAGACGCCACCTATGTTGTGGTTTCTAACCGGGAAAACACCTGGCCACTTACCGTTGACGACTTTTTGAAACTTACTACCGAACTCGAAACCAACGGCCAATGGGAGACAGTATTCAAAGATGGAGATATTATGATTTTGAAGCGAAAACCGGGTGAGAGCAATCAATGATATTGGATTTTATAGGAGATGAGCGTTATTGGTTTCTAAAAGATGGGTAATGAATAAAAACTCCATTTCAGCCTTTTGCCAAAAACAGTGTACCGAACGAAATTTCTTTTGGGCGCTATTCATCGTTTCGTGGGCTTACGTGTGGCTGCGGGCGGCCTCCACGCAGCTCATCTACGACGAAACCTCCACCTTCTTCCGCTACGTTTACATTTCGGAAATCTTGCCCTATTCTTCCGATTTGTCGGCCAACAACCATGTGCTCAACACTATTTTGAGCTATGCGTCGTATTCACTGTTCGGAGCCAATAGCCTTGTTTTCCGGCTGCCCAACGTGCTTTCGTATGTCTTGTTTTTCTATTTCCTGGTTCGCCTTGGCAGCTATATCCGCCATCGGGTGCTGCGTGTATCGCTGGTGGTGATGCTGGTTTTTACACACAACTTCATCGAATTTTTTGCCCTCTCGCGCGGCTACGGACTTTCTATTGGTTTGCTGATGCCGGCGTTGTGGTATCTTTCCAAAGCGCTTGATCAGGCAAAGGTCAAAGACTATCTCCTGGCGTTGTTGTTTGCAGCTCTGGCGCTGTCGGCCAACCTTACCTTGATTAATACAGTTATCATTTTTATTTCTTTGCTTTCGCTAAAATTGTTGGTTGATAATAAAATGACTTTGGCAAAAGCATGGCAACACTGGGTCATCATTTTGATTGTCGGGGTGGGATCGGTGATTTATTTTGCTGTTTTCATCTTCACCCTCAAAGCCGCCGGCGAATTATATTATGGCGACAGCACAGGGTTTTGGACCGTAACCGTCAATACGCTTATCGAAACTTTATTTGGTAAAGAAAATTTGTTGGTCGGGATTTTTGTTGGATTTTATTTCGTTTGGATGGCTTTGGCAGGCGGCTGGTTTTTTATTAGAAAAATCAGCATTCAAAAACTCTTCAATCCACGCCTGCTGCTATTTTATTTCCTTGTCGGGAATATTTTGGCAGCGATTTTATTAAAACATTTTTTCGGTATTAATTATCCACAAGATCGCACCGGGCTTTATTTTGTCGTCTTTTTCGTGGGCAGCCTGTTTTTTATCACCGACCTGGCGGTGGAGCAATTCCGAACCAAAGCGCCATTATTTATTCTTATCCCGCTGCTCTTTATCCCCGTTCATTTTTTGATGTCGATGAATCTTTCGTACAACGCGATAGAACCGCACAAGATTCCTGATCGTTTTTACGATAAAATATTCGAAAGCTACGTGCCGGGAGAGGCGCCGCCCACCGTTGGCGGTTACCGCATCAGGGAATTGCGCTGGGCCTATCTCAATTTTTCGCATGGCGGGCTGCTCGGCAAACTTCATTGGACGTTTTATCCCAGCCGCATCGAAGATTTCCAAATCGTAGATACTTCCTATTTTAAAGATTGGCGCACCACCTACGATTCCATCGACTATGAACCCACTTCCGGGTTTTATCTGCTGAAACGCAAATCAGCAATCCCGCAGCAGTTTATCGATCAGAAAAACAACATTGCGTTCGAAGCGCCGTCAGACATCGAATATTACAGCCTGTTTAAAGTGAACGTGGACACCCTGCAGGGCGAAACCGTGGAAGTTGTTTTCGACATCTATTTCAACACAGCGGCTCGGCCTTTCAGAAGCTGGCTGGTGGCTTCGGTTGCCGATGCTCAGGCACACGAAATCCGGTACGAATACCTGCCGCTCGATTGGTTGCACAAAAACCGGGAAGGCGAATCGGGACACCTTATCAACAATATGATTGTTCCCATACCCGACGGAGCAGCCACTTTGAACATTTATATCTGGAATTTGGATAAAGTAACTTTTGATATGCACGACGGCATGGTGAGGATTATGAAATATGAGAAGTAAATAGGGTCGGTCTGTAAAGCCGATATTTTTTATAATAAAAAAACAGAAAGGCCTGTCCATCCTGATAAGGTTAAGGAAAATCCCAAAGGACAACACATTGCAAATGCTAAATAGTATCTGTCTTTAAAGTAAGGTTTATTGAGGATATGCATAGCCCAGGCATTTACGAAATTCATAGCCCAGGCAGTTATGAAATTCATAGCCCAGGCAGTTATGAAATTCATAGCCCAGGCATTTATGAAATTCATAGTAAGGCATTTATGCCTGGGATTGAAATGAAGGGTTGTCAAAACCCCGTCCCTTGCTGGGATTGCCTAAGGCAATGCCAGCAAGGGACGGGGGAAATATTTTGCAAATCAATTGTTCACAGGGATAAATGCCTCGGCTACAAAAAGTGGGACTTTATGAACAGATACCAAATAGCCGGTAAAGAGTGGAAACCTTATTTTTTTACCTACCCAACCTTAGTAGAGAAAACCATTCGCATGATCACTTTAAACCTTATTACCTTATTTGTGATTTGATTTTTACGCTTCGCCCTTGCTGCTAAAGCGCCTGCGGATCTTCCTGAAATCTTCTTTGACGAGCGCCAACGGAATTCCGGCTGCATACCAGAAATAAAGACCAATCAGTCCGCCCCACACAAAAAAGGTGAGAAATTGCAGCAGCGAAAAACTGATGGCTGTTTCAGCAGAGATTCCATAAAAAGCCAACAGATAAATAAGCCCGGCCTCGCGGGTACCAAATCCTGCGATGGAGATAGGAAGCAGCAATATCAATCCAATAAGGCTGATGATAAATCCTGACTCGAGAAATGATATTTGGATGCTTAGCGAATAAAACAACAACTCTATCCCACCAAAAAAGATAGCATAGGCCAGCGCGGTAAAAAGCCAGATATTCCAATTTTTTGGAGAGAGCATCTGCTCCATACATCTGATGAGAAAGTCGAGAGCTTTGCTTTTGCTTGTTATTTTTTTGGTAATTAATTTTAAAATTAAAAAACCAAAATACAGGGCAATCAATAGTATTACTAAAGTAAAGATTAGCAACAGCAGCGGGGATGCAGTGGGCATAAGTTTAAAATAGAAAATCAATCCGGCCAGCGCGAACCAGGAGAGGAAAAACATATCGAAAAGCCTGTCGAGCACCACGCTGCGCAGAGCAGTCATGCCATCGATGCCCCGTATGCGATGTCGGGCATCATACACTTTTACCAGCTCGCCAAGGCGTCCCGGCGTTACCACGCCAATGCTGTAAGCAACCAGATAAGCACGAATGGCTCTCCGGCTGCTGTATTGAAAACCTTCGGAACGGAGCAACATTTTCCAGCGGTAACCTTTCACAGCCAAAACCACCACCACCACCGGCAGCACCAGCAGCAGATACCATCCCTGCAGCGTTTGCCAGGCTGCCCAAAAATCTTCGGTGTCGAAGGATATGTTGCTGAACAAAAGCCACAAAATCAGCACCGACGAAAGGATTTTAAAAATCGTGCTCCAATATTTCGATTTCATTATACCAGCTCCTTGCGCTTTATTTTGTTGGTTGACTTCTTCCACAGCGTGCGCGCTTTTTCAAACATATTTCCTACAAATACCGGATTCAGTTGCTCTACGCTCCAACGCGCCAGGCGGGTGCGCAGCAGCACAAACATGCTGCTGATCATGGCTTCCATCAGCCAGCGGCTCACCGGAAATCCTTTGATGCGGTAGCCCCAGTCG
>SABY01000051.1 GCA_009928785.1 Clostridia bacterium
TTGGATCGTAAATCCCAACGACGAAAATGTGCTGACCTTTGTGCTTGACGCAAATGGGAAATTCCAACTGGCCGGACTATACGCCGGCGACGACAAAATCCCGGTGCATATTTTCGGTGGAGATCTGCAGATTGACCTTGCCGAAGTTTTTGAAAATAAAAAGGAATACTAAACTATGACAATGCTTAGCCTCGACACCACCAAACGCTACACCTACGCCGACTACCTCACCTGGATGGACGACTTTCGGCGTGAGCTTTATGATGGGTTTGTTAAGATGATGACGCCAGCGCCCTCAAGAAGTCATCAGAAAATATCAGTGCAATTGCTAAAGCATCTGGCGCTGTATCTCGACCAAAAAAACTGCGAGGTTTACCATGCTCCATCGGATGTGCGTCTGCCAATAGGCATGAATGAAAAAGATGAATCAATCTTCACTGTGGTCCAACCCGACCTTTACGTTGTTTGCGATTTATCTAAAATGGATGAAAAAGGCTGCCTGGGCGCCCCCGACCTGGTGATAGAGATCACTTCGCCCAAAACTGCCCGCCGCGACCTGAAGGATAAATACCGGATTTATGAGCAACATGGCGTACGCGAATATTGGATCGTAAATCCGTCGGACGAAAACGTGATAACCTTTGTGCTTGACGCAAATGGCAAATTCCAACTGGCGGGACTATACGCCGGCGACGACAAAATCCCGGTGCATATTTTCGGTGGGGGTTTGCAGATAGATTTGACAGAAGTCTTTGTCTGATCTTGATAAAAATCTCACCCCAGATAAGCCTAACCTGAATAATCCATCAATTGTGGTAATGGAACGCTGATCCGTCAGATGCCGGACAGGTGACACAGATACAACTGCCTGCCCCGCGTTATGCGGGGGATTTTTGTCTTTATCTGTGTAAATCTGTAACATCCGTGTTACCTGTCCGGCTACTGACGTATCCGCGTTCTATAACAGTTTGTGAATAAAGCAGGCTAAGCATTAGCGGAGTTGTATTTCCCCAAAATCATTTTTAAAAAAACTTCTTCTTCACTGCCAGTGCTGCATTGAGCAGAAAAGGCAAAGTGCTGCGGCGGTAATGGAGATAATTAACCGCGGTGGCGCCGAAGCTCTTGTAGAAACGTGCCAGGTCAGGATCGTTGGAACCTTCAAAGTCAAGGGTAAGATGGGTGCCCGCATGGGTGCGGATAAAATGATTGATGAGTAGCGGCATAGCACGAAGTTCGCGTCCGTGCGCATCTGTACCCGAAAAAAAGAATATCGCCTTCCGCCCGCTGTAAACAAAAATTGTCCCGGCACGCAAACTGTTGGTTTCGTCGAAAACAGCCAGTACTCCGGCCATCTTTTTATAAATCATCACATAGATCAGGCGGCGTAGCAAATCATAATCTCTGTCGGTGAGGTTTCGCAGCTCGCGCCCCTTGTTTTCTCTGAAAATTCGGATGATATTTTCGGGCGTACTATTTTCCATCACCGTAAGGCCGGCCTTTTCAGCTTTTTTCAGATTGCGCTTCAGGTTGGTCGAATAGCCCGCAGCCAGTTGTTCGTAAGGCGCTATCAGGTCAAGTTCATGTGTAAGCCAGGGAGTAAAATCCTTTGCCGGATTACTTAGCTTGTTGTGGGTATTCAGATTGATCTCAATAAAGCGGTAGTGATCAGGAATACTGTTGATAAATTCCAGCACCATTTTCTCGGTAAGATGGCTGCGTGAGAAAACCCCCAACTGCTGTGTGAAGCGTGGCTGAAAAAGGTAGCTGATGCCCAGTTTGCGTCCCGGGGTGAGTGGCATCAGGCTTTCGTAGTCGTTTTGCACCAGCGCCTCCCAGCGGTCGTTCACCAGATCGAGGTACCACGACATGGCATAAATCATCCCGTTCACCGAGCGGCTGATGCATTCGTCCCACTTTTGGGTATCTATTTCTTCGTGGCGCAGGTATCGTATCAAGGCAAAAGCATTTTTCGTTGAAGCCTCAAAAGTAGTAAATCTAAATGGTGTCAGCTTTGGGTTTGCATTGCGTAAGCCGATTTTCGTACTTTCGCTGAAATTTATTTTCATAATGAAAAAGCTATTGACTATCGTGGGGGCTCGCCCGCAGATCATAAAGGCAGCAGCGTTAAGCCGTACCATTACAACAAAATATTCAGGCAGAATACGTGAGTTTATCCTGCACACCGGCCAGCATTACGACGAAAATATGTCGCAAATTTTTTTTGATGAATTACATATTCCCCGTCCCGACTACCAACTCAACGTTGGCTCGGCCTCGCATGGCGAACAAACCGCCCGCATGATCATTGGCATCGAGGAGAAACTGCAGCAGCTCAGCCCCGACTTTCTGGTGCTTTACGGCGACACCAACTCCACCCTTGCCGGAGCCATAGCCGCTTCCAAAGTGCTTGTGCCCATCGTCCACATCGAGGCGGGGCTACGCTCCTTCAACAAAACCATGCCCGAAGAAATCAACCGCATCATGGCCGACCACGTGTCAACGCTGTTGTTTTCGCCTACGTCCACCGGAATAAAAAATTTGGTGCGCGAAGGATTCCGAAAAGAAGCAAAACCACCTTACAGTGCCGACAATCCGGCCATCTTCCACTGCGGCGACGTGATGTACGACAACAGCCTACATTTTGCCGCCGCTGCCGATAAACAGTCGAAGATTCTCGAAAAACATCAGCTCGAAAAAGGAAACTTTGTGCTGGCAACCATCCATCGCAACAACAACACCGACGAACCGCAGCGCCTTGCGGCAATATTTGGAACTTTACAGCAAATCGCCGCCGAAGAGGATATTCAAATCCTCATGCCGCTGCATCCGCGTACTTCCGGACTTTTACAAAAAAACCTTCCTTCCGATCTTTACGAAAAAGTGATGCAGAACCCAAACCTGATCCTCGCACCGCCCGTTTCGTTTCTGGACATGGTACAGCTCGAAAAAAACGCCCGGCTCATCATCACCGATTCGGGCGGTGTGCAAAAGGAAGCCTATTTCTTTGGCAAACCCTGCATCATCCTGCGTCCGCAAACCGAATGGGTGGAGCTGGTCGAAAACGGCACCGCCATCATTACCGACGCCGATCCCAAAAAGATCAAAAAAGCTTTCAAACATTTTAGCTCCGATCAGCAGCTCACCTTCCCGCCCATCTTTGGCGACGGAAAAGCTGCCGCGTTTATCTGCGAAAAAATTATTGCCAGTTGAACCACAAAAACAAACCACAAGCATGTCATTGACAAAAAAAGAAAGCTCTGATATAAAATATTGTATCCAGGCTGATCACTATCCCCGGCCTTTAGGCCGGGGTAAAAGGCAAAAATATTTCAATGGGCTTTAGCCCAAATAAAATGCATTTTATGATAAGTTCATTGAAAGATACTGATGTAAAAGTACTGCGGGCTAAAGCCCGCCGGTTTCTAAAAGCGCTTTCTGACCCCGGACATCCGGGGTTATTGAGATGCTACAAATAAGCTACACACAATAAATAATATCAGAGCCAAAAAGAATCATCATTATGAAAAAAATTATCGTCTTAGGCGCCGGACTGGTTGGCGCTCCCATGGCACTCGATCTTGCCGCCGACAGCAACTTTCGGGTTACTGTTGCCGACATCAGCAACGATGCACTGGCACGCTTTCGCGAAAATGCAAACATTACGACAGTTTGCGCCGACCTCTCCAAAAAGGAAACTATTTCTGATTTAATAAAAGATCAGGATATGGTGCTGAGCGCAGTGCCCGGCTTTCTTGGTTTCCAGACTTTACAAACGGTGATAGAATCCGGGAAAAACGTGATCGACATTGCTTTCTTTGCCGAGGATATGTTTGCGCTTGATGCGTTGGCACGCGAAAAAAATGTGGTGGCCATCAGCGACATGGGCGTGGCGCCGGGTATGAGCAACGTGCTGATTGGCTACGTGGATCATCTGCTCGACACCACCAGCCGTGCTGTAATTTATGTAGGCGGGCTGCCGCAGGTGCGCTCGCTACCTTACGAATACAAGGCGGTGTTTTCGCCTATCGACGTGATAGAAGAATACACCCGACCGGCGCGCTTCGTAAGTGGCGGACAGTTGGTGACGCGCCCGGCACTTACCGATGCCGAGCTACTGGAATTTCCGCAGGTGGGAACCCTCGAAGCCTTCAACAGCGACGGCTTGCGCTCACTGGCAAAAACCATAAAGTGCCCCGAAATGATTGAGAAAACATTGCGTTATCCCGGCCACATCGACAAGATGCTGCTGCTGCGCGACACCGGATTTTTCGATGCGACGCCCATAGAGGTCAACGGTCAAAGCATTCGACCCATCGATCTCACCTGCAAACTACTTTTCCCCATTTGGAAACTAAATCCCGGCGACGCCGACCTTACGGTGATGCGCATCATAGTGGAAGGCATAAAAGCCGGAAAACGTCTCCGCTACACCTACGGCCTGCTCGATAAATACGATGCAAAAAGCGGTGTGCATTCCATGGCGCGCACCACTGGCTATGCTGCCACCATGGCCGTGCGCATGGTTGCCGAAAACCTTTACACAAACGTAGGTGTGTCGGCGCCGGAATTTATCGGAAAAGAATCTGACTGTGTCGATTTTATGCTCGAAGGGCTGGCCCGGCGTGGCGTAATCTACGAGCAAAGTGTAGAACGATTCTGATGAAAACCAAAATCTTTGTCTTTTGGACTTTTTTGCTTTTTCTATTTGGCTGCAGCCAACCCACGTCGCTTTCGGGATATTGGGAAGGATGGATGAAAATGGGTGGCAAAACAGTGGATATTTCGGTGGTTTTTAATAACAACCTCAGCACGCTCTCCAGCCGCGATCTGATGCTACTCGACAGGCCGGCGGTGGTGCTCAAAGAAGACGACACTACCCTCTCATTTATGGCCGATCTCGAAACTACTTTCCGCTACGACGGCATCCATGAAAATGATACCATCAGCGGCACGGTGGCGATGCAAAATGGACTTCCTGGTTTAAAGTTTGGTTTTTTATTAAAAAAGAAATCTGATAAGTCACCAACAAAAAATTATTCCATCGAAAATGTGCTGATTGAGAATGGCGAGGTGCTTTTATCTGCCGAAATTTATAAACCAGAAACCAGTGGCCGCCATCCGGCGTTGCTGATTCTGCACGGCACCACCACCAATCTCAAAAGAAATTACACCTTTTACGCCGACTGGCTCGCAAATCAGGGTTTTGAAGTTATGCTATTTGATAAAAGAGGCAACGGAGCTTCTACCGGCGATTATATAGCAGCCACCTACGACGACTTTGTGGCCGATGCCATCGCTTGTTTGGAGGAATTAAAAAAGAGGCCTTCGGTGGATAAAACAAAAATTGGGGTGTGGGGATTTAGCCAAGGCGCCACGTTGTTGCCATTGCTTGCCGCAAAAACCAACATTCCATCTTTTCTGATTGCCGTGTCGCCGGAAGTCTTCAGCATTTCGCAGGCCGCCGCTTATGCCGATAGCCTGCGCATTGTAAAAGCCGGCAACTTGCCCGCAAATGGCCACATTGCTGCTGAAGCACACCGGCAGGTCGAAAAAATGATACGCGAAGGAAGCAAGCACAGGAAGGTCGAAAACTTTATCAACCTCAATGCTTTCAAACACACATTTATGAACCAGACCGGGCTGTATGGCAATATAGATATCGACAAGCAGGCTTACGAAGGATATTACTGGGGAGGCCGAAAAACCGATTTTTATCCCTTTTGGAAATCTCTCCCCATAAAAGCGCTGGTAATTTTTGGTGAAGATGATGAGCTGCTCGATGCCAACAAAAATGCAAAGACCCTCGCTGATCTGCACAACCCTAAAATCACTCTCCGGCAATTCGCATGGGCAAACCATGAAATGAAAAAGACTTTCAATCCGGCCAAATACCCCGACTTCGACTGGCCGCGGGTAGCTGATGGATACCTTGCTGCGGTGCGCGAATGGATTGAAGAGAATGTAAAATAAGTCTCAATAATAAAAGTCATAAGCCAACTACATTGTGGGGGTATGAATTTACTTTTTGAGATTTAATTATCACCATTTGATATTCAGTTTTTCGGTTCTAATATTTTAATGTTTTAAATCTTCACTGTGTAAAAACGCCAAATCCTCAATTGGTCGGGACAGGCTGGGCGTCTTTTCATCACCTCCAACCTCTAACTTCTAATCTCTAACCTCTAAAGAAAGTGACTGCCGGATGAAAAATTATCCTATTTTTACCTCTCAAAATCAAAGGCTGCGCGACAGCTTTTTGTAGGGATTTTTTAAATTAAATAAAAACAAAAATGGCTAAAGTACTTATTCTGGGTGCCGGCATTTCGGGACACACTGCGGCAATGGCGCTGCGCAAGAGCCTCGGCAAACAACACGAAGTAGTGGTGGTGTCGCCCAACAGCAACTACCAATGGGTTCCGTCCAACATCTGGGTGGGGATCGGGCAAATGAAAACGCGGCAGGTCATCTTTCCGCTGGCGCCGGTTTATCGCCGCAAAGGCATTATTTTTAAGCAGGCTTTGGCCAAAGCTGTCTTTCCGGAAGGTGATGCGCAGATGGCTTCGCCGCATGTGGAAATAGAATATGTGGATGAGCAGCAGCGCGGCACCACCGAAAAGGTTGCTTATGATTATCTGATCAACGCCACCGGCCCAAAACTAAACTTCGCAGCTACCGAAGGACTGGGACCCGACGGCCACAGCCTCTCGGTGTGTACCTATGGCCACGCTGCCCATACCTGGGAAAAGCTACAGGAGTCGCTCGACAGAATGGCAAAAGGTGAAAGACAGCGATTTGTAATCGGTACCGGCCACCCACTGGCCACCTGCCAGGGTGCTGCCTTTGAGTATGCCCTCAACGTAGCTTTTGAAATCAACAAACGTAAACTGATGCACCTGGCCGAGATTACCTGGATCACCAACGAATACGAGCTTGGCGACTTCGGCATGGGCGGCGCCTTTATCAAAAAAGGCGGATACGTGACCTCCACCAAGATTTTTACGGAAAGCATACTGGCCGAATATGGCATCCATTGGATAAAACGCGCCGGCGTAAAAAAAGTAGAGCCTGGCACAATCTGGTACGAAAATCTCGATGGCGAAACACTAAGCGTGCCCTTCGACTTTGCCATGCTTATCCCGGCTTTTGCCGGCGTGGGCATCACCGCGCGCAACAAAGCAGGCGACGACATCACCGCCAGCCTTTTTGCTGCCAACGGCCTGATGAAAGTAGATGCTGACTACGCGGCCAAAGATTTTGCCGACTGGAGTGTGCGCGACTGGCCTTCGACCTACCAAAGTCCGGCTTATGAAAATATCTTCGCCTGCGGCATCGCCTTTGCCCCGCCACATGCCATCTCCAAACCTTTCAAAAGCAAAAACGGTACACCCATCTTTCCCACGCCGCCACGTACAGGCATGCCTTCGGGCGTGATGGGAAAAGTGGTGGCCAAAAATGTAGCCCGCTCGATAAAGGAAGGGAAGGTTGTTTTAAAACATCGCGCTTCGATGGGCAGGATGGGCGCTGCATGCATCATCTCTTCGGGCTATGGCCTACGCGACGGCATGGCCGCCACCATGACGGTATTTCCGGTGGTGCCGGATTTTGAAAAATATCCCGAATGGGGGCGCGACATCAATTATACCGTGGGCGAGCCGGGATTGGCCGGCCACTGGATGAAGCTCTTCATGCACTACATGTTTATGTACAAAGCCAAAGGGCTGCCCGGCTGGTCGCTGATACCCGAATAGAGATAGCAGCAGTTTTAAGAACAATTTATTTTATAAAAAAAGAAAAAATATTATGATACGTAAACCCATACCCAAAGGCTACAAAGACGAGGACTACCCTCCGCTGCCGACAGCCACCAACCGCTTTATGCGCAAATTCTGGCCCTGGCAGATTATTCGGTTTTTTGTGCTCAACCTCAAAATTATGCGCATTATCGTGGGCGGGCATTCATAAGAGCCCAGCCATGAATGGCTGGGCTACGGAACCGGAGATGCGCCGGATAAAAAGAATCTTCTGAATCGCCTCCGCCAATCAGAAATCCATTTCGAGCTGTATGTGCATATTAAAGCTGCGGCGGTGCAATGGCGTAATGCCATGAATCATAATTGCCGCGCGGTGCGCAGTGGTGGGATAACCTTTGTTTTGTTTCCAGTTGTAAAGTGGAAATTCGTCGTGCGCGCGGCACATAAAAGCGTCGCGGTGTGTCTTGGCCAGTACGGAGGCGGCAGCTATGGCCATATAAAGCCCGTCGCCCCGGATGATGCACTGGTTTGGAATGCCGGGATAAGGATCGAAGCGGTTGCCGTCGATGAGCAGAAGTTCCGGCAGCACATGCAACTGCGCTATGGCCAGGTGCATCGCCCGAAAGGAGGCGCGCAAAATATTTATTTCATCAATAATAAGATTATCCACGCTGGCCACTGCCCACGCCAACGCCTGTTGCTCGATGATAGGGCGCAGCGCTTCACGTTGCTGATGCGTCAACTGCTTGGAGTCGTTGAGTAGCTCGTTGCTAAAATCGTTGGGCAGAATTACGGCAGCCGCAAACACAGGCCCTGCCAGACAGCCCCGCCCGGCTTCGTCGCAGCCGGCCTCAACATAACTTTCCGAAAATCGTAGTGCAAGCATCATTAATCAAATTACAAGAAAATCAAATCACAAGAAAATCAAATCACAATAAAATCAAATCACAATAAAATCAAATCACAAATTACAAGAAAATCAAATTACAAATAAAACTCAAAATCCAAATCACAAAAAATTTCAAAATTCAAACTCCAATTTCCAAACTCCCGGCCGGTTGACTGCCAACTGAGTACTGATAACTGCCGGCTGAGAACTGAGGACTGTTTTCTTCTGCCTACTGAGGACAGTTTTCTTCTGCCGACTGAGGACTGTTTTCTTCTGCCAACTGAGGACTGTTTTCTGCCGACTGAGGACTGAGACCTGCCAACTGCCTGCTGAAACCTGCCCCCTCCCTCTCCTACTGAAAAGCCATTAAAACACGTGCGGCAATAGCTGCCACGAAGATAAGGGTAATGATAATTTCGCCCCAGAACGAGCGCTTGTGCCGTATAAAGTAAACGGTGATAAATACCGTGAGCGGGATGATGGCGATGTGCAAGTGCCATTTCAGATCAGCGCCGGCAAAGAACGCCGAGAGCAAAGAGAAGATAAGCATAAAGGCTACCACACGAAACTTTTTGCGCAGGTCGGCGGAGTTGTCGTTGAAAAGTCGCAGAATAACTGGTAATCCCATAAAAAACAGCAGCAGCAACAAAAGCCATATTGCAAGGTAGGCCGTGGATAACGGAAACATTTCAGGCAAGATGAACGTGAATTTTGTAATGAAAAAATCGTATTGCATCACCAACTGGTCCGTCCAGAAAAACCATACTGCCACAAATGCAAAAGGTGCCGCCAACCCAATAATGGGAATGAGCCATTCCCGCCAGTGGAAAATTTGAAAAATCATCAGCGAAACCAGCAGAAAGAATATAAAGAAAATAGCCGGGAGGTAAAGCAAACTTGCGATGCCCAGCAACACCCCGGCGTCGAATAAGCGGCTGTATGGCTCCTGTTGTCCGTAAAGGTTCAGCACTATGTGCAGCAAAATAATCATCAGCAAATTTATTACCAGCATAATATTGGGCTGCACCATCAACGGAGAACTTCCCATAAGCACCAGATACACTGCTGCTGCCACCAGTTGGTTACGGTGGGTAAGCCTATGAATACCCAGGATTGCGTTGAGCAATACCGCCTCACCTATCAGCATCAAAATCATCAGCGAAAGCGAAAGGTACGGATTAGATACTATGAGCGCATCAAGCCCTTTGATTAATGTGAAACTTCCACCGCTAAAGAAGTTGTAGGGATAAACATAAGCAAGCCCCCACAGCACCCCTGCTAGCACAAATAGCAGCAGATATTGTAAAAACCAGGCGGCGCGAAAGATTCGTATTAGCATTTTTTTATTTTAGAATTCATACGACAGCAAATCGCGGCCGATATCTTTTCGGTAGTATTTTTTATCAAAATCAATTTTAGCGGCATTTTCGTAGGAAAGTTGTAGCGCCTGGGCGCTAGTTTTCGCCAGCGAAGTAATGGCCAGCACCCTGCCACCGGTGGTTACTAAGGTATTTTTCCCCCGGTGCGTAGCGGCATGAAACACCAGGCTCTCTTCCAGGTTTTCCAGCCCCGTAATTGGTTTGCCTGTTTCGTAGGCATCGGGGTAGCCACCCGAAACCAGAAAAATGGTGGCGGCATGGCGCTCGTCGATTTGCAACTGGTGCTGGTGCAACGACTGATCGCGCAAAGCCCAAAGCAGCGGCACCAGGTCAGTAACTAAGCGCGGTATCACTACTTCGGCTTCAGGATCGCCCAGGCGGCAGTTGTACTCGATTACGTAAGGATTACCACCCACGTTGATCAAACCAAAAAAGATAAATCCCTGGTAGAGGATGTTTTCAACACGAAGACCTTCAATCGTAGGATGGATAATCTGCTGCTGCACGCGTCGCATAAATTCGCCCTGCGCAAACGATACCGGCGAAACGGCTCCCATGCCGCCAGTATTTTTGCCGGTGTCGCCTTCGCCGATGCGCTTGTAATCTTTCGCCTCCGGCAGCAACAGATAGCTTTTGCCATCGGTGAGCACAAAAACAGAAACTTCGATTCCTTTAAGGAATTCTTCGATCACTACCCGATGGCCAGCTTCGCCAAACACATTTTCATCGAGCATCTGGCGCAGCGATTGGCAAGCCTCTTCATAGTTCTCGGTTATCACCACACCTTTGCCGGCGGCCAGCCCGTCGGCTTTTAGCACATACGGCGGTGTTAGCTTACGCAAATATTGACACGCTTCGGTGGTTTCACCTTTGCCAAAAGCTGCATACGCGGCGGTAGGAATCCGATGGCGCTGCATAAATTGTTTTGCAAAATCTTTGCTTCCTTCCAGGCGCGCTCCGGCAGCAGATGGCCCTACCAGCAAAACGTCGCTAAGTTTTTTATTGTTATCAAAATAATCGCGGATACCATTCACCAGCGGTACTTCCGGGCCTACCACCACCATCGTGATTTGATGTGAAAGCACAAAATCAGCCACAGCTTCAAAGTCGTCGATATTGATAGAAACATTGCTGCCTGCCAGCGCTGTGCCGGCATTGCCCGGCGCTATGTAAAGCTGCTGCACCAGCGGGCTTTGTGCCAGCTTCCAGGCCAATGCATGTTCGCGACCCCCCGACCCAAGTATTAAAACATTCATACTTTAAAAATTTGATTGCAAATTAACTTAAAACATCCCCGCCATCGGAAGCATTGCCCGGATTTTAATCCACAACCTCTATATAACTATTAACAAAATGTATCTTTGCCACAAATTATTATTTGTGCCGAAACAACTCCTATTACTACTGATAAGCTTGCTGGCAACCGTTTTCACGGCCATGTCGGCCATTCCGCCCGAAGTTATTATCCACCAAAACGCTGCCTATGCTTTTCGGTTTTCCACCGCCTCTGCTCCGGCGCTCAACAATTATTTTATCAAAGAGATAGCCCGTTACAATTATCTGAATCTTTACAAGACCCAATACACGCTGTACTATGAGCTGGAGGTAAAACTCACCGAAAATCCTGACGGGAACTATAAGGCGCAGTCAGCGCTGAAACGCCAAAAGATGGAAGGCGACATTTTTTATGAGCAGTTCGACCTGAGTGAAGCGCTGATGCCTTCGGGTTGCAATTACGAGTTGGTTGATGGCGATGGTGAGGCTTTTGCAACCATCAGTTTTGATAACCGAACCACTTCAGAACCCGTCAGCATCAAGCGGTCAGGCAATTTGGCTGCGTCGGATTATAAAATAGCAAACATCCGTTTTTCGTATGACGATGCCGACCGCCAATATTTTGAGCAATACATGGAAGAGGTGCATCGCTACCTGGCCTTTTATGAATTGCTGGATTTTAATCTGGAGAAAGCTATACACCTGCAGCCGGATGATGCAAGCCGTTTGCCGGAAGATTTTTTCAGAGCCTACGATATCTTTAAGTTTCAAATTGCATTACAGCAATATCACCCGCAAATCCAGGTTCCGGAGGTTTATAACGATCATTTTATTAATAATCAGATAAACCTTAACGCACAGGCTCGCCGCCTCAGCACTTTGCTACAACTGACGAGCAGCCAAATTCCGGCGCCTTTCAGCCGGCAAGAACTCGAAGCTGCTTCACAAACTGCCATTGGCTTGCAGCAGGAATATTTGCAAAAGCTCAAAAAAGCGCATTATCTCTTCGAGCCACAATATTTGGCTACAGCCAATTTTTTAGCTACGGAGGCTGACCTCGAAAATATGAACGCTCTTTTGAGCCAGCTCCTCTTAAGCCATTTTCCGAAAGAGGAGCAGCTTGCACTAAGCGAAACTATCCGCAAAACGCTTTACCAGGCTTCTATTTCGGTGGCCGAAAGTATGATGAAAAACGAGAATTATAACGAAGCTTTGCTTATGCTTGACAATGCACAAACGCTTTGCAATGCGCATCCCGACGACGATTGCGAACTGTACTTGTTTCATCAGGTGTCCAGGACGCGCTATGGCATTTACGATTCTTACCTGAAAGTAGCAGCCACCGCCCGCAATGCCAACAACTCACAGATGGCGCTGAAATATTTGCTGCTGGCACGCAATTTTCAACAAACCAACAGCAACCTGATACTTTCGGCAGGAGCTGTCGATCGTGCACTGGATGAACTTGCCTGGCAAACCCTGCAACTTGCCGGCGACCGCCAACAGCAACAGAAAAACCAGCAGGCACTCGATGACTACCTGTGTGCCCAGCAGATTTATCAAATTATTGGCATCGACAAATACCACGATGTTATCGAAAGAAATATCCAAAAGCTGTCGTCGGGGCAATAGTCAGCACCACGCGCATCAGCACTGATGTATCTACTCAGAAAAGGGCCGGAAGTAAAAATTAAGGAGGGGTATTTCGGTGAGCTGCTGCTATAGCTGTCAAAGTTCATGGGATAGCACTAACCACGAAAATGTTGGCGAAAATACCACAAAGAAAAGGAAAGAAAGAAAAGGAAATCACAACAACAACGCGCGAGGAAAATTTTGAAGATGAAATTTTTGAGTTTTTCAGAATGCGCGGTGGCATCAGGTTTTTTCCGTTATTTGCAATCAATCATCTGCAAATATTTTAAAATTATGAAAAGAAGACTTTTATTAATCAGCAACTCTACCAACTATGGCGAAGCCTATCTGGGCTGGCCACGCGGGCACATTCAGGAATTTATGGACGGCACCGGCGTAAGAGACATTTTGTTTGTTCCCTATGCCGGCGTGGGTTTATCCGACGAAAGTCTGCAAAAATCCTACGACGTTTATGAAGCAAAGGTGCAGCAGGTTTTTGCTGAGTTGGGTCTGCGGATTCACTCGATCCATCACGCGCCTGACGCTGTGGAAGCTGTAAAAAACGCCAAAGCCATTGCTGTTGGCGGGGGCAACACGTTTCATCTGGTAGCCTTGATGCACAAGTTGGGAATAATGGAAGCCATTCGCAGCCGCGTGCACGAGGGTGCGCATTACATGGGCTGGAGCGCCGGGAGCAACGTAGCCTGCCCCTCGCTCAAAACTACCAACGACATGCCCATTGCCGAACCCGCCAGTTTCGACTGCCTGGGATTAATTCCTTTTCAGATAAACCCGCACTACCTCGACGCCAACCCCGAAGGACATGGTGGCGAAACGCGCCAGCAGCGCATCGAAGAGTTTTTGGTGGTAAATCGTAAAATGGTAGTAGCCGGACTGCGCGAGGCATCGTTGTTATGGATCGAAGACGATAAAATTGAGCTAAAGGGCAGCAAGCCCATGCGTCTGTTCCGCTTCGGGCAGGAGCCGCAGGAATTTGAACCCGGCAGCGATGTTGGTTTTTTATTGAAATAATGCGATGACAGAATACTCCAACAGATGGGATGCGCGCTACGCCGCAGAGGCGTATTACTATGGCGAGCATCCCAATGTTTTTTTTGCTGAGCAATTGCAACAGCTCAAATCGCCGGGTCGGATTCTGCTGCCTGCCGAAGGTACCGGCCGCAATGCAATTTACGCCGCCGAGCTTGGCTGGCACGTTGATGCTTTCGATGCCAGCAGGATAGCCCGCCAAAAGGCGCTCGAGTTTGCCCGTAGGCGCCAGGTCACGGTCAACTACACCACCGAAAATCTCGAAGATTTTGATACCGAACCGGAGCAGTACGATGTTGCCGCTGCCATTTATGTTCATTTGCCGGAAAGCCTGCGTAGGAAATTCCATCAGCAACTGGCCAAAGCGATAAAACCTGGCGGGATAGTAATTATAGAAGCTTTTGATAAGGATCAGATTAATCGTGATTCCGGAGGTCCGCCCGACGTGCAATTGCTTTATTCCACCGAAATACTGCGCAGCGACTTTGCGGGTTTGTTGGAGCTAAAGATGCTTTGCCGGCAGCAGGTGCACCTCACCGAAGGGCGCCACCTGGGAATTGGCGAGGTGGTGCGGTATGTCGGGGTGAAACGGTAGGGCAGGCTTTGCAAAGGGCAGATACACAAACAATCTTATTATAAAGTTTTAAAATATAACTTTACTTTTGGTGCATGGAAAAGATCTAATGCGTTGTTGTTAATAAAAAAGATGCTTTGAAAAGCCTGCCTAAATGTTGTTATTTATTAATATTATGGATGCTATTTTCCGGCATAGCAAGCACCCATGCCCAAGCAAGCAAAATTGACAGCTTACAACAACGCATCAGCAGCACACCAGGAGAAGAAAAGGCAACGAACCTGCTTTTGCTTTCCGATGAATTGATGGATCAATATCCTGACTCTTGCCTGAATGTGTCGCTCGAAGCACTGAAGCTGGCCGACAGCCTAAAAAATCCGGAACTTATTGCCAGAGCTAATTACTACGTTGGAGTGGGCTATCAACTCAAAAAACAATATGAGGAAGCTTCGGCGGCTTATTCTAAATCGGTGAAATATGCCGTAAAAGAAGACGATTATAAATTGTATGTAAAAAATATGGTCGGGCAAGCCGAAGTCTATTACCAAAACCTGCTTTACGACAGTGCCAGGTATTCTCTGGAAATGGCAAAAGCCATGGCTTTAAAGCACAACTACACGAATTCGCTACCAGTTATTTATAACAATCTGGCTAAAATTTCTGACCAGGAAGGAAACCTTACCGGCGCTATTGAGGGATACTTAAAAGCAGCGGAACTCTTCATAGAGCAAGACCATTTGGCCGGACTGGCAGTGGCTTATCACAATATCGGCACCATTTACCTCAGCCTGAAAAACTATCAGGATGCCATCTATTATATCATGCTGGCTGCTGATATTAATAAACGAGAAAACTATTTACCGGCTCTCAACGAAAACTACAACACCCTGGGTATAATTTATTCAGATACCGATTCATTGCTAAAAGCACGGTATTATTACGACCTCGTGATTGAGACTGCACGCAAAAACAAGGATGAACACAATATGGCCATGGGTTATCTGAATCTGGCCAATTTGCTCCGCAGACAGGGTGTTTATGAAGATGCCAAAAAATACTACGACAGCTCCATTTATTACTGTGAAAAAAACAATATCATTTTTGGTATCATTCTCAGCAAATTGAACCTGGGAAATTATTACAACACCACAGGCAACTATAAATCAGCGCTGCATACTTTTAATACCGTTAAAAGACTAATTGCCAATTACGACCTGCCCGATGTGGAAGCCACGCTTTACGGGCTTATGAGTAAGGCTTTTAAAAATGAAGGAATCTATGATTCGGCACTTTACTATTATGAGATGTACCATACGATAACCGACAGCATTGCCGGCCAGGAAACCAGAGAAAAAGTGCTTTCGCTCGAAAAAAAATACCAATCGGAGCGCAAGGCGAGGGAAATAGTTGAATTGCAAAAAAGCATCCTCGGAGAAAAATCGCGCAGCAGGTTCTTCATCGCAACTTCTTTGTTTGCAGTCCTTATGCTTATCTCCCTCAGTTTTGTGTTGTTTGCACGACGCAGGGCAGCCCAGTTCAGAGAACAGCTTTCGCAGCAGGAGAACCAGGAGCTTAAAAACACCATGGAACTCCGCAATCAGGAATTGGTAAGCAAAGCATTGATGGTGTCGAACCTGAATGAGCAACTCGAAAAAATCAACACCCATGTGCAGCAAATCAAACCCTCGCTTAGCCCTGAAGCCTCCGATAAGCTGGTAATTCTTGTAAGAGAACTGGAAATAAACCTGCCCGATCATGCCTGGCACGAATTTGAAACCCGCTTTGAACAGGTACATCAGGGATTTTTTAACCGTCTTTTAAGCGATTATCCCGACCTCACGCCCACGGAGCTAAAAATATGCAGCCTCCTCAGGCTCAACATGAGCACCAAAGACATCGCCCTGCTTACCAATCGCAGCATTGGAACCGTTGACAACATCAGAAGCTGCATCCGTCGAAGGCTAAAACTGGATAATGAGGCTAACCTTACTTCTTTTTTGTTGAATTTGTAGGAGTAAGCCGGCAGTCCACAGTCCGGTTATCCATATCCACGCTTTGCGTAACCCCGATCGTTCGTAAGTGCTGCTGAAAAACCCATAACACATTGAGAATTAATTTCAAGTATCAATAACATTACATTTTGATGCAAGGGTTTTTGAATGAACGACCAAAAAATCTTGCATTTAATATTACGGTGAGCTGCACCTTTTGCCATACATCACCTTACCTCTTCTACAAAGATTATCGCTACTCTGTAGCTTTTCCTGTTGGTGCAGCGCACCGAAACATTTTATACAAGGGTTTTAAATAAATAGCCATCAAAGCCTTACAGGGCGTAAAACATAAATTGCCCGACAAATTACCCGTCCGGTAATTTTCTCATTTCTAAATTCCGAAAAGGGCATAAATGCCCTAAGCTGATTTTTCCGGCATCTCGTAAATCCGAGCCTAAACGTCCGGGCTGCGGATGCTCCCCAATTTTATGAAAAACAACCTAATTATGCTAACTGCATGATATATCCCTACTTACACATTCCCCTCAGTTTACCATGAGATAATCGTGAGGCGTTTTTTTGCCTGCCATGAGATAATCGTGAGGTCATAAATTTGCTTTATGTTCATCCTGCCTTTTACTTTGCATCAGCTTAGTTCAGTTGTCATTTTAAAAACAAAAGTTATGCTTGAGCAAACCAACGATTTTAATAAAGATGATCCTTCCACATGGAAAGAAAAAAAAGAAGCGATGCAACGCCTTGCCAATGCATTAAAAAACACATCACCACCTCTGATAAATAAAAATGCCAACAGTCCCCCACCGGCACTACGCCTGAGGAGCTGCAAGTGGCTGCGAAAACTCAAAACAATGTTTTGGGGGGCTTATAAAAATCTTTAAGCCTATTTCAGGAAAAAATTAAAAATACAGCAACACACATTAATAAAAATATCACAAACTAACATATTCAACATTCAAATTTTACGGTTATGAAAAAGAACAATTCTATCACATTTTGGCTCGCCCTGATAATTGTAGGCTGGAGCCTGAGTATTAACGCACAGAGCTATTCAGGGGGAGGTGGAACGCAGGCATCGCCCTATGAAATTGCCAACAAAACCGACCTGCGCTACCTGAGCGAACACGGCAGCGAAAGGGATTCCCATGGCAAAACACAGGTGGCGATTTTAACATTGCACAAAGCGGATTATTGCGATGGTTCCAATGACACTGCGCAAAGATCGAATAAAAGCCTTTTGCCCTATGCCGATGCGGGCAGCGATGCCACGATATTCGAAAACCAGACACATCAATTGTTGGGTAACGCTTCCAACCACAACAGCGTTTACTGGACAGGTGGCTCAGGGTCGTTTAGTGATCCTGATATTAACAACCCGGTCTATACACCCCAAGCCGGAGTATATGGAAATGTAAGCCTGACTTTCCATGCAGTTGCTTTATATCCAGATATCGAACCAGCAAGCGATGAGGTAATAATCACAATACAACAAAATATCGTTAGCAACGCGATTGTTTATGTAAATAAAAACGTAACCGGCGGCAACAACGATGGCTCTTCCTGGGCGGATGCTTTTACCTACTTCCAGGATGCGCTAACTTTGGCCTACGCCAATTCCGATGTAAGTCAAATTTGGGTAGCTGCCGGAGTTTACTATCCCGATGAGGGCGCGAGCCAGACCGATAATAACCACTCTGCCACCTTTAGCCTCGTGGAAGGGGTGAAACTTTACGGCGGTTTTAATGGCACCGAAACAGAACTTTCGCAGCGCAATATCGCCACCAATCCTACCATCCTCTCGGGCGATATCGATGGCAACGATATCAACACCGATGGCAACTACATTGCGGAAACTACGGCAGATATCGTTGGCAACAACAGCTACCATGTGTTAACTGCCGATGGCACCGGCACCACCAACATCACTACCGCTACCCAACTCAATGGCTTTATCATTAGCGCTGGTAATGCGTATGGAGATGAATACACTGATAAAATTGGTGGCGGCTTATTATGCAATGGATCGGATGCGGACAAGATCGCCAGCCCGTCCATCATTCAATGCAGTTTTATCGCGAATAGTGCAGAATATTATGGCGGAGCGATTTATAATAATGGGTATGGAGGTACCAGCAGCCCGATTATTAGCCATTGCTGTTTTAGCGCAAATAGTGCAGGAGATCAAGGCGGAGCGATTTGTAATGATGGGGAAATTTTTGGTATCAGCAGCCCCTTGTTTACCAATTGCAGTTTTAGCGCGAATAGTGCAATAGCTGGCGGAGCGATTTTTAATGATGGGTTTATAGAAGGTATCAGCAGCCCTGTGTTCACCAATTGCAGTTTTAGCGCAAATAGTGCGGAAAATAATGGCGGAGCGATTTATAGTTGGGGGTCTTATGGTATCAGCAGCCCTGTGTTTACCAATTGCAGCTTTAGCGCGAATAGTGCAGGAAATAATGGCGGAGCGATTAGTAACAGGGGGGAAGAGGGTACCACCAGCCCCTTGTTCACCAATTGCATCCTGTGGGGGAACACAGCAACAAGTTCGGGATCGGAGGTTTATAACGACGAGGCAACGTCAAACTTCAGCTTTTGCAATATTGCTGGTAGCGGCGGCAGCGGCAGCGGCTGGGATTCAAGTTTAGGTACTGACGATGCAAACAACATGGATAGCAACCCCATGTTTGTGGATGTGGCCAATGGCGATTTGCGCATCTATGGCATGTCCCCCTGTGCGGATGCCGGAAATAATGCTGCCAACACAAAAATCACCGACATCCGTGGCGGCGATTTTGGCCGCAAGCTGGATAAAAACAACCACACATTGGCAGGAACAATTGATATGGGAGCTTATGAGTATAAAGAAGGAACCGATCCATTATCGCCTTGCGCCAATCCAAACGATGGCGGCACCATCGCCGCTTCTCAAACTATATGCTCAGGGTCAGTGCCCGATTCACTTACCAGCCTTACGCTACCATCAGGGCACACCGGCACATTGGAATACAAATGGCAATACTCCACAGAGGGCAATGCCACTGGCTTTGCTGATATTGCCAACAGCAATGCTGCCGGTTTTGCACCCGCAACATTCACCGAAACGACCTGGTTAAAACGCCTGGCTCGCGTGGATTGTATGGCCGACTGGAGCGGCGCCTCAGAGTCGAACGTGGTGGAAGTTACTGTTATTCCTAAGGATGATGCCTCTTTCAGCTATGCTGCTTTTGCCTTCTGTGTAAATGCCGCTGATCCAACGCCTACCATCACTGTGCCCGGTGGTACTTTCTCAAGTTCGCCTGCTGGTTTTTCAATAAATACATCCACAGGTACGATAGATGTATCGGTGAGTACGCCTGGCATGTACACCGTTACCTACACCACAGCCGGAACTTGTCCCAATTCATCAAATGTATCTGTTAACATTGTTACATTGGATGATGCCTGGTTCAGCTACGCTGCTAATCCCTTCTGTTTATCTACCTCTGATCCAACGCCTAACCAGATAGCCTCGCCGGGTGGTATCTTCTCGAGTTCGCCTGCTGGTCTGGTAATAAATGCATCCACAGGTACGATAGATGTTTTGGCGAGTACGCCTGGAGTATATGACATTACATACACTACATCTGGCGCGTGTTCCAACTCTTTCACCCAAACAATGGTATTTGTCGGCGGCCCAACATCCGATGCGGGTCAAAATGCTACCATTTGTGAGCAGCAGACTACCTATGGATTAGATGCTACCGTATTTAACGCAAGCTATGTTGAATGGACCTCCTCCGGAAGTGGAACTTTTTCAGATGCTAATTTTGTTGATGCTATTTACACGCCAAGCTCAGACGATGTAAGTGCCGGATCGGTCGAACTTAGCTTAACCGCCTTCCCAACTAGTCCATGTGTTGCACAAGCTACCAACACAATTACAATAACCTTTGAAAATACTCCCGTTTCTGGCATCTTAACCAAGTCGCCCGATCAGTTCAGTGCTTGTGATGGCGATGATGTTTCAGCAACCTTAACTCCCGGAAGTGGTGGCAATGGCATCGACTCTTTGGCCTACCGTACGCACGATGGTTCCAACTGGTCAGCATGGATTGGTTACAATTCCGGTGACGCTATTTCAACTTTGGGCAAAACCCAAATAGAGATTTTGACATTGCGCAAAGCAAATTATTGTAATGACGCTTCCGCTGAAATAGTGAGCTGGTCTGTTGAGGAAACACCTGTTTCGGGAACACTTAACAAAACGCCCGATCTGGCCAATGTATGCGAAGGCTCCGATGTTTCGGCAACAATAACTCCCGGAAATGGCGGCAATGGCATCGACTCTTTGGCCTACCGTACGCACGATGGTTCCAACTGGTCGGTATGGATTGGTTACAATTCCGGTGACGCTATTTCAACTTTGGGCAGAACCCAGATGGAGATTTTGACTTTGCGCAAAGCAGAGTATTGCAATGACGCTTCCGCTGAAATAGTAAGTTGGGCTGTTGAGGAAACTCCTGTTTCCGGAACGCTTAACAAAACCCCCGATCTTGCCGATGTATGCGAAGGCTCCGATGTTTCGGCAACAATAACTCCCGGAATTGGCGGCAATGGCATCGACTCTTTGGCTTACCGTACGCACGATGGTTCCAACTGGTCAACATGGATTGGTTACAATTCCGGTGACGCTATTTCAACTTTGGGCAAAAGCCAGGTGGAGATTTTGACATTGCGCAAAGCAAATTATTGTAATGACGCTTCCGCTGAAATAGTGAGTTGGGCAATCCATCCACGGCCTGTTGCCGTTGCCGGAATTGATGCATCGATTGCCCAAAGCGAAACATGCACTCTTTCGGATGCTACCGCCGAAAACTACAGTTCCGTCGTCTGGTCAACAAGCGGAGATGGTACTTTCAATTCGGAAGCCAGCCTGAACCCTGTTTACACGCCCGGCAATAACGACATTGCAGCAGGCGTGGCACATCTCTGCCTTACCGCCATAGCGCAAAGTCCCTGCGTTGTGAATTCGACCGACTGCATGATGCTGACCATTTACAGAAATCCATTGGTGGAAATTACCACGCCCGCCGACAGCAGTACAGTTTATGACTATGCGTTAACGGTTTTGGGAACAGCATCCGATGCTGACGGTGACCTTACAGAGGTTTATGTACGATTGAATGGCGGTGGATGGCAATTGGCCACAGGAACCCAAAACTGGAACATTGATCTGCTTCTCACAGGAGGTTACCAAAAAATTGAAGCCATGGCCATCGACGTACAAAACCTTGAATCCGATTTGGATGAGATCAATATTTTTGTGGGGATTCAGGAAATTGATATTTATCAGGGCTGGTCGGCAATATCCTCCTACCTGATACCCTTAGACCCCGCACTCGAACAAGTGATGCAAAATGTTACAATACCTGGTAATTTAACCTTTATGCTTGGCCAATCGGGAATGCTGTGGCCTGAGTTTGATATAAATACCATCGGCAACTGGGACGTTTATCAGGGTTACAAAGTGAAACACAAACAAGCGGATGTGCTGACAATATTCGGCGATAAGCCGGATGATAATAGCATGACCTATCCCGCCGGATTATACATGATCCCGGTATTGAGCAATACTCCGGCATCAATTTCGGCGGCATTCAGCGATCCTGAAAATGATGTGGATTACATTTTCGATGTTACTTTCGGCGGCATATACTGGCCACAGGGGGGAATAGTGAGTTTATCGGAATTGATTCCGGGCATGGGCTATATTGCTAAATTCAATAAGGCAGTTACCTTAACGTTTCCTGACATCAAAAATCTTAAATCATCAGCTACACCTATGGTTGCTAAAAATGAAACTTCCAGCCCGTGGGCATTTTCGCGAACAGCCGAAGTACATTTGGTTTCTATTTTCGATGATACGCTGAATGACTTGGGAAATGTTTCACATATCGGGGCTTTCGACAGCCAGGGCAATTGCATAGGCGCTGCCAACACCACCCAAAAGGGTTCTAATATTTTGTTGGTAATGTATGGCGACGATGGATGCACAGGAATCAAAGATGGCGCCGAAGAAGGTGAGCTTATTACTTTCAGGGCTTACGATGCCACGACGGGTATTGCAACCGCTCTACAGCCTGTTTTCAGCGAAAGATTTGCAAACCATGACGGACTTTTCACATCGGGCGGACTGTCGGCTGTCGCCAGCTTCAAAGTGGGCGCAGCGGGTATAACAGTCTTCGACTTGCCGGCGCAAATTCGGGTATATCCCAATCCCGCAAAGGACATACTAAATCTGGTGTTCGACGACAGCAACAGTTTGGATGGAGTTTCTTTCGAGCTGATAAATTCCAATGGCAGCAAGGTGCTTGCGCAAAATATTTCCGAAAGGCACACCAAACTCAACATCAGCCTACTTCAACCAGGTGTATTCATTTTAAAGATTTCCGATAAAGGGAATTCATTTTTAAGAAAAGTGATCATTCAATAAAGCCTAAAACCCAAACAGGTCGTAACGGCCTGTTTGGGTTTCTTACAGAATTCTATACTTTTTAGGATTCAAAAAATGTATGCGAAAATCCATTAAAAACTTACTCAATAAAAAAGCACCCCACTATGGAGGTGCTTTTCATTTTAAGGAAGAACTGACAGTGATTTATTCAACCACAATTTTTTGGATGCGGGTACTTTGCTGCGAAATCATACGGAGATAATAAATGCCTTTGGCGTGTCCCGAAAGGTCGATTTGTACGGATCCGTTAACTTCGAGCAACTGTATCTGCTGACCGGCAGTGTTGAGTATCTCCAACAGAATACTTTCGTTAGCGCCTGTAACTGTGAAAATTCCGGTAGAAGGATTGGGGTAAATGCGTATCTGGTCGATGGCAGCGTCATTTACACCCAAAGCATCTTTAAAGTCGATTATTTCCGACAAGGCATTTTCGGCAAAGAGATCAGTATGTGTCATGGATGTATTCCATACCGGCTGCAAAACCTTTTGTTGGAAGGCCGCAGGCGAATATACTACGAGTTGCATCAGTTCACCTTCATTCATGCCATCAATGGTCTCCGTTGTAAAGTCGTCGGCATATACAGCAAGTACCATTGGTTGTTTATCGCCATTGTACTGTGCCATTCCTACACAAGTGCCTTGCGTATTAAAAGCAGCTACAATATCTCCGTTGCCGAAATTTGTGAGGGCATCAGCTTTGATGGAAATAAAATGAGCGCCACCGGTTTTGGTTACAGTGTAAGGAGCATTGTTGATTACCTGTGGTTGGTTGGGCGAGGCTTGATAAGATTGCTTTGCAAAAGGATAAGTAACAGCACCTGGTGCAGAGAGGTTTACCAGATAAGCTTTTCCAGGCTCAAGGGTCAACAAGTTGTAGATTCCGCCACCAGGCCAGTAAATTAGCCCATTATCAATATCGAAAGCATAAAGCAACTGGCCGTCGAGTTGGTCGAAAATATAGGAAGCAGCTACCGACCCGGTAGAAAGAACCGGCAGATAATCAACACCAGCGTCAAGGTTCACGGTTTTGTCCATCACTTCATCACCATCCCATATAATACATGCTGCCTCGGCCATTTTAATTTTGTAGCCATGGTGGCTGTTCCAGTCGCCCAGCATATTGATGTTGCTGGCAGGCCAGTAGATGCCGTACTTGTTGATCATGATCACCAGCGCCCCACTTGCATTAACTTCAGCAAACAAGATGTCCAGCGCTGCATTTTCCGGGTAGTAGGGCGATGAGATGAGATGCCAGCCCGGGTCGAGGCAGTTGAGCAAGCCCTGGCCATCAAAGATAAGGAATGGTACCAGCGCTAAGTCTTGCTGCACATAAGTGGTGGCATCGTACACTATTACCTGTGCATGATAATTGGCACCCAAGGTAGCCGTGGGTGGAAGGGCAAGCGTAACTGTAAGAGGCTCATCTTCCACTAATGCAATAGTGCGCGTAGTAGAAGTTCCGGCCACGTTGATGTTGTTTTCGTCGAGCAGGTTGGTTTCGATGATCACATTCTGTAGCTCCAGATCGGTATCTACTTCTACGGTTACTTCCACATCGGCTCCTGCCGGATACATGGTATTGTCGAGCGTTGCATAGCGTATGTATGCATTGCCGCCCATACAGTTGTTGATGATCAGTTGACCCCAATCTATTTCGACACACCAATACATACCAAGAACTGAAACATGCACCTGAACAAGGTTTTTACCGTTTGGCCCTGGATTCAGATATTCAGCAGGAATGTTAAATACAGAGGTACTCCATTCATCGTCGGCTCCGGTTAAAGTTCCAATGAAATTACCATTTACATAAACCTCATCCACCTCAGGGTAACCACCTATAGGTGCCGAACCTGTTTCATCAACATCCCAGGCATAAAGACTGAGCTGAGCGCTTTCAATATTAGGTTCATCAATAAATATGTTAAATTCAATGGGAACTAACAAATCGTCGTGGCAAAGGTAGTTATCTAAGTCTCCGTCCGGGATTCCTTGAAGAGCATTATTTTCGTTGTCGTTTGTAACTACGTATGAACAGTTAACTGACATTACCTCAAGTGTAACAGGAACAACTACTTGTGGTGTCACCGGATCGTTGCTATTGATCAGGATTTGTGCGCTGTAAATATCGGCGCTCAATCCGGTGGCATCAAAAGCAACTTCAATTTCGAGGCTTGCGCCCGGAGCAATTACACCTGTC
>SABY01000189.1 GCA_009928785.1 Clostridia bacterium
AGCACAGGCATTTATGAAATCCATAGCACAGGCATTTATGAAATCCATAGCACAGGCATTTATGAAATCCATAGCCCAGGCATTCATGAAATCCATAGCCCAGGCATTTATGAAATCCATAGCCCAGGCATTCATGAAATCCATAGCCCAGGCATTTATGAAATCCATAGCCCAGGCATTTATGAAATCCATAGCCCAGGCATTTATGCCTGGGATTGAAATGAAGCGTTGTCAACACCCCGCCCCTTGCTGGGATTGCCTGCGGCAATCCCAGCAAGGGGCGGGGGAGACTAATGAAAAAAATATTCCCAGGCATGAATGTCTGGGATACTAAAAAGTGTGACTTTAGGAACAGGTACTAATTAATTTTCTTAACGAAAGGAGATGCAACATGATGAATTTGAAAACGTACGGGAAGGTTCAAGTCAGGAGGCTGGCTATTATCGTAGCTGCCTTTGGCTTCCTGACAGGCACCCCTTCGTGCAGCGATCTTTTTGACTACTCTCCTTATCTCATCGATTTTGATGAATCCAATAGCGATGTGAATCAGAAAAATATTGACAAATTAAAAAGTAAATCCGCCACCGACACCATCACCATTGCCTTTACCGGCGACACGCACAACTATTTTGATGAACTGCACGATTTTGTTGACAAGGTAAACAGCAATTCCCGGATTGATTTTGTGATTCATGTGGGCGATATTGCCGATTTTGGTTTGCCAAAGCAGTATCTGTGGGCCAACAGCTATTTGTTAAAATTGAAAGTTCCTTATCTGGTGGCCATTGGCAACCACGATTTGGTGAGTAATGGCCAGGACGCTTACCTGGTAATGTTTGGCTCGTTGGATTTCAGTTTCGTTTATCAGCGCATCCGGTTTATTTTTTTGAATACCAATAGTCGGGAATTTGCCTTCAGCCGGCAGGTTCCCGACCTCGTCTGGCTTGCAGAGCGTTTACAGCCTTCCGGCGATTTTGATAAGGTTGTTATCATTTGCCATGTGCCGCCCGATGATGCCGATTTTGATGTAAACCTGAAAAACGATTTTTACGCCACTATCGGGCAAAATAAAAATGTAATTATGCTGGCACACGGGCACCAGCACCACCATGAGGTGTATTTCCCGATGACCGACAGCATCCCGTTCGTAAATGTGTATGGCGTCGAACACCGAATGACCACAACCATTAAAATTATCAACAACCAAATACTGATCGACAATGTTGCCTTTTAAACATTTGATACTTCTGCTATTTGGGTTGGCGGCATTTACAGCGTCCAACGCACAAACGCTCTCGCCGAAAGCGGACCTGCTACTGCCCGATTATGTAAAGCTGCAATATGCGGGTGGTATTGGTTTTATGTCGGCAGGAGTAGGCTATTCTTTTATCAAAGACCGCCTGGACGTGACGTTCTTTTATGGCTACATTCCGCCGCAACTGCACACCAAAACGCTGCACAGTGTGAGTTTACAATTCACAGCAAAGCTGATTAAAATCCCTTTGTCAGAAAATTATCAACTGTTGCCGTTCAATTTCGGATGGTTTATCCATCACACCATGGGCAACGAATATTGGATAAAACTCCCGTCGCATTACCCATCGCAATATTATTGGTGGTCGCCGGGACGTACAGCAGGATTTTTTGCGGGTGGCGAACTAAAAACCCCCTGGCTGCGGTCGAAGGTCCCCGCGTCGGGCATTGCTTTGTATGCAAGGGTGGGCACCCGCGGATTGTATATTGCTACCAAATTTGGCAACAGTTCGCTGCCTGTATCAGAAATTATCGAGCTGGGATTTGGAATTGCTTTGTACCGCTGAAAGCGCTAAAGTGTTCCACAGAAATAAAGGCGTTACAAGCCTGCGACTCTAAAATATTCAATAATTATTTAAGTGATCGTATGATTTTTCATATCTCAATGACCCCATCCCCGACCCTTCCCCTGAAGGAGAAGGGAGACCAACCGCACAAGCCACAGCAACGGCCAGTGCGTTGGCATCCTCTCCGTCGGCTGACGGAGGAGTTAGAGGGGGTCTGAAATAGAAATAATCTGATTAGAAAACCTCATCTAAATAGTTTCAATATTTATTACTATGAAAATATTCATCATCATCGGGCTATTAATTTTCCCTTTGCTTCGGGTGGCAGCACAGGAGCAAGGCGATGGGCCGTATGCTTTCGACCTTTCCACTTTTTCGGGCGTGAATCAGGGCAATAGCTACATCACCATGCCATTTAATATCGGGAATATTGCCCCCATCTGGTTCGAAGCCAACGTTATGCCCGACTTCTGTATTCGCAAGAGCAAAAACGCGCGGCTGATGGGTGTCATCACGCCGCAGATCATCATCCGCATGTATCAGGAAGAATCTTTCCCGGTGCGCACGCCAAGCTATATCCCACAGATTACCATCTATTATGCGCCCACGCCAGAGCCTATTAAAGAGCGAACGATTCTCTTCGGGCGCATAGCCCATCATTCCAATGGCCAGGAAGGCGATTTTTATCTGCCCGGACAGGTGATAAATTTAAAGTCGGGCGATTTCTCGACAAACTATTTCCAGGCAGGCGCCATTCGCAGCCGCTACAGCAAGAAGCTCGACGCCTGGCAATTTTTTAGCACACACATCGAAGTGCATCCCAAGGCCTGGACGATTCCTGAGCTCAGGAATCAGTATAGCCCCCTGCGATGGCAGGTTGCCATGTCGGTGTATAAAAATCCATTTGACAAAAAAGCAAATGGCCATAACAAATCCCAGCTTTCCGCAATTGCCAAAGCCACCTGGATGTTTGGTGACGTCGGCGGCTGGCAAACATTCGATTCCGACCGGCTTACAGTGGACCTTACCTTCAACCTGCATCCGGGTTTCTTTGAAGAGATCGGCTTTTTTATCAACTTTTATTATGGCATGGATTATTATAACATCTACTTCAGCGAGCAGCTTCAGGTAATCCGTTTTGGAATTATGACCGAAGGGTTAAAATTCTGATAAGGAATACTCCATTTCATCATGAGATTGAATTTCGAATTCCGCACGTGCGGAATCGAATATTAAATTCAGAAGTAAAGACGGAGGAGCCATGGGGAGTTTTAGAATGTGGGCATATTAATCAAATCCGATGAAGAGCGCCTTAAAAAACAAACTCATTCTATCCACGTTTAATACAATGATTAACTTTGCAAATAACAGATTCATAGATATTATGGAAGCTACAATAAGACTAACACTTGACGAACTTACTCCGGTTTTTATTGAGGAGTTAAAAGGCCTCTTTAAAAATGATCAGGCGATAAAGCTCATTATTGAGCCAATAAATGATTTTGGATTAAACAAAAAGGAAGCGAAAGAAGAGTATTTGAAAAGGATAAATCAGGTGCTGAAAAATCTTGAAAAGGGCAAGTCTGTATCATTTTCTGAGGCAGAGTTTGATGAGTTTTCAGAAGCTCTTGTGAAATGAATAAGTTCATATTTGAAAATAGTGGCAAAAATCGCGGAGGCCAGCTCGAAATAAGGTAATAAGGTTTGATGTAATCCGCGGAATGTTGTTTTCTACTAAGGTTGGGTAGGTAAAAATAAGGTTTTCATTTTTTTATCTTCGTGAGAAATCCGAACAGCCTGATGACACCGATCTTGTTGTTAGCTTATTATTTTTAAATTGGTGATTGATGAATGGTCTTCAAATTACCCTCCTTTTCTCACTGCGACAGGTAAGGAGTTTTTGTGATTATCACAATGGCTCATTAGTTCTAAAACCTATACCCAAAGCCGATATTTAGATAAATCGAATACATACTGAAGGTCACTGATTCAAAGTCTTTTTTGAATAAGTCGTTCAATCCCCATGTTAGCTCACTAAATAACAGGAGATGTTGTTGAAGTGACCACTCTCCTCCGGCCATTACTCCCCATTGAAAAACACGTAAGTCATCCGAAAAATCGTAAGGCCCTTTGTTGTCGTCTTCGAATATTATTTTTGCGCCTGTGGCTCCTCCCTCACGCAAGTACCCGTCGTAAACATAACCCGAAAAATTCTTTTCGATCAAAGCGGAGAAATAGAGACCCCCATACAAATTCCATTTTCCTGTAATGTCGTAAACGGCCAGTACAGGGATGGTGAAATAAGAGTTTTTCACGGTGGTTTGAACCATGCCTGTGAAGTTGCCGGCAATTTTTTGTCCGCCATAAATCACTTCCGTATAATAATCCGTTACCTGTGCTTCGGTTTTCATCCCTTTGCCCTCTACCCGCAAACCTGTTCGGATAGCCCATTTTCGATTGTTGTCGAGCCATTTGGTGATGTTGGCTTCCAAACCCAAAGCCAACGTAGGATTATAACCTTCTATTTTTGTGATCCCCTCAGGGAATGGGATAGGTGCACTTCCACCAATGCTAAATCCGGCCCGGATCTGAAATTCGGTATTTTGAAAAAATGTCGGCTTTTCATCGGAACTGATCTCTTGGGCATTTGCACCAAAAAAACAAAAAATAACAAAGAGGCTGATGATGGATTGCTTAACCCGCATACTGTATATTTTTACTTTTGATAAACAATCTCCAGGTCATCAATCTGCAAGGTGCTATTGTCGGCGCCTTTGAATACGTCGGCGTTGACGCTTGAAGTCGCCACCACCGAGAGACTATAACCGCCATTGGCCAATTTTTGCGGGTCGATGGTTTTGCCGGGCTTTTGCACAAAGGGTATCTTAAACTCAGTCCATTGATCCGTATCAATAGCATCTTCCGGTGCGATATGTGCCACCGACACAAGGTTCTCATGCGTAAACAGGTTGGTACCATCCAGCATCAGCGATCCACCATTATTATCAAAAAAGAGAGCATAGATATCCCAATGGTCAGGGATTTGGCCATTTTCGTACTCTTCAATCACCAGTTCGCCCTGTGCATTTTCTACCAATTGAATATACACATCACCTCCCTGGTACTTAAAGTAACCTTTCAGGGTATCGGGCACCCGCTCAAAGGGGACGCCCATTTTAACCGCCAGCATCGGATTGGCGATGACAACGCTAACATCAAAAATCCCCATAAAAACAGTGCCTGCTGCAATGGGCTTTTGGAACAGCACGCCCAGCGGACCGGTGCGCAGGGTAGTTAATTTAACCGCCCGGCCGTTGCGACCAGCATCGGTATAGGTGGTAGGATATGCGTTGGCC
>SABY01000052.1 GCA_009928785.1 Clostridia bacterium
GATTAACGCCGGATCGATGGCCGACATCGCTTTCCTGCTGCTGATATTCTTCCTGGTGACTACCACCATGGACGTGGATACCGGTATCAGCCGAAAGCTGCCTCCGCCGCTCGACCCGTCCGTTAAGCCTCCGGACATCAAACAACGAAACATCTTTACCGTTTTGGTAAACAGCCGCGATAGGTTGGCAGTAGATGGCGAACCCATCAACATCAGCGACCTGCGGCAGCGAACCAAGACCTTTATGTCGAACCCACAGGATTTACCAAACCTTCCGGAGATGAATGTACGTAACATTCCTCCACTGGGTAATGTACGGGTTTCAAAAGGTGTTATTTCGCTTAAAAACGATAGAGGGACATCCTACAAAATGTACATCGCGGTGCAGAACGAATTAGCAGCAGCTATCAATGAGCTTCGCGATGAGTTGGCGATGGAGAAATTTGGTCGCAAGTATGGCCAACTTGTTTCTGAAGACCAGATTAGAGCCATCCAAAAAGCCATTCCTGTCCCTATTTCAGAAGCAGAACCAAAAGATATAGGAGAGAATTAGTATGGCAAGATTTAAAAGCTCGAAGACAAAAGGTGTACAAACCATCAACACCTCCTCGCTTCCCGACATTATCTTTATGTTGTTGTTTTTCTTTATGGTAACTACGGTAATGCGTGAGGTGACCCTTATTGTAAAAGTGCTTCCTCCTGAGGCTACCGAAGTAGAAAAGCTCGAACGCAAATCGTTGGTGAGTTACATCTACATTGGCGAACCCACAAAAGCCATCTATGGCTCCAAACCCAGGGTGCAACTCAACGATGCCTTTGCCCGTGTGGAAGACATTCCTTCGTTTGTTACCGCCGAGCGTCAGGCACGCGATGAAGCCGAACGCCGCTACATCACCACCTCGCTCAAAGTGGACCTTAATATCCGCATGGGTATCGTCACCGACGTGAAGCAGGAATTGCGCAAAGCCGGTGCATTCAAAATTAACTACTCTACCCGTAAAGTGAAAACCATCGACTTTGGAAGACTAAATTAGTGTTTCATTTTGCATACGTTTTTGTTTATTAAAAAAAAGAGCGCTTTATGTGGCGCTCTTTTTTTGTTGGCCCCCTATCGGAGGAGCAGTGCTGTTTCAGTGTCGTTTTTTGATATTGATAAGTTACTTCACCACTTTGTATTATGTGCGCGCTTGTGTTGGTGTTATAATAATTGTTTCATCCAGCACTGCCGCAATCTTCGACAAGCTGAGAAGGGTGAAGTTGTGGCTGCCACTTAGCCATTTGCTGATTTCTGCCGGTGTTTTTCCCAGTGCTTTGGCCAGATCGGCCGGACGCATATTCTTTTTTTCCATTACCTCATAAATATAGTCCACAATTTCCATGTTGTCGTTTACAAATTGCGACTGTTCAGGTGTGGTTCTTTCTCTTATCTTTTCCAACATTTCTTTTAGCTTAGCCATAGTTCGTCGTGTTTTAGTATTTCTGTTCTTTCCTTATCGAATTCTATTCGTTTCTCTTTTATACTTTGGTCAATTGTAATTGTGAAACGCTCTGCCTCACGAAAGTATTTCTATGAATAATAAAAAACCCCGGCTGATCCGGGGTGGGTATTGGTATGTGAAATGAATAGCTACAGAAGATGCTATTAAAAAAAATAACCAAACCAAAAGCATGGCTACGAGCAGGCTGTCCAGTTGCAACTGTTGCAGGTTTTGCAGCCTTCTTTGTATTCGAGGGTTCCCTCCATTCCGCATTCGGGGCAGGCCTCTTTCTTTACGGCGGTGCCATCGGGGATGTATTTCTTGAGTGAACGAACGATGCCTTTTTTCCAGGAGTTGATGGCGTCGTTGTCGAGCACGAGTTTTTCGACGATGTCCACCACATAAGGCAGCGGCATGCCGTGGCGCAGGATGCCCGAGATGAGTTTGGCGTAGTTCCAATACTCTTTGTTGAATTGCCTCGACAAGCCTTCCATCGTAATTTTATAGCCATCGCTGTCGAGAAACTGGAAGTCGTAGCGCGACTGACTGGTGTCTTTGTTTTTTATTACCCATCCTTTGGTCACCCACTCCGGAACAAAGAAGCCTTTGGCTTTGCCTGTAAAAATCTCATAAGGCCGGTTATCGAGCAGGCCTACTACTGCCACCCAGCGCTCGTCGTCGTTGTGAAACCACATCACGTCCGACTTGAGTTTGCGCGGACGCTGTGGTGCCTGTGTTTCTTTAAAAGTGTTTTCGTCTTTTTTCTTATTGGCAACCAACACGCCGCTACGCGAGCCGTCGCGGTAAATGGTCATGCCTTTGCAGCCACTTTCCCAGGCAGTCATGTAAACATTGCTAACAAGCTCTTCGGTAGCATCAGCCGGCAGGTTAACGGTGACGCTGATGGAGTGATCGACCCATTTTTGTACGGCGCCCTGCATTTTCACCTTTTCTACCCAGTCGATGTCGTTGGAAGTAGCCTTGTAATAGGGCGATTTTTTCACCAGTTTATCTATTTCTGTTTCGTTGTAAGTGCGCACCTCCTTAGGGTTGTAGCCATTTTGCTGCAGCCACACTTCAAACTTTGGATGAAACACCTGGTACTCTTCCCAGGAATCGCCAATTTCGTCCACGAAAGTGATCTTGGCATCCACGTCGTTGGGATTTACTTTGCGGCGGCGTTTGTAGGTGGGCATAAATACCGGCTCGATGCCGGAGGTAGTTTGCGTACAGATGCTCACGCTGCCGGTGGGGGCGATGGTGAGTAACGCAATGTTGCGGCGCCCGTACTTTTCCATATCTTCAATAATGCGGGCATCTTCGTTGGCCAGGCGTTGGATAAAAGGGTTGTTTTTTTCTTTTTCAAAATCAAAAACCTCAAAGGCACCCCGGTCTTTGGCCAATGCCACACTGGAACGATACACCTCTGTAGCCAATAGTTTATGAATATCCGTAGAAAACTCAGTTGCCTCGGGCGTGCCATAGCGCAGGTTTAGTGCGGCCAGCATATCGCCTTCGGAGGTTATGCCGATACCGGTGCGGCGTCCTTGCAGTGTTTTTTTGCGGATATTCTCCCACAAGTTGCGCTCTACGCGTTTCACTTCTTCGCCTTCCGGGTCTGAATCAATTTTGTGGAGGATGCCGTCCACTTTTTCTGTCTCCAGATCGATGATGTTGTCCATCATCCGCTGGGCTGTGTGTGCGTGTTTTTTAAAGAGTTCCCGGTTAAATTTTGCATTTTCGGTAAAGGGCTGATCAACATAGCTATAAAGGTTTATGGCCAGCAGGCGGCAGCTATCGTAAGGACACAACGGAATTTCGCCGCACGGGTTGGTGGAAACAGTTGTAAAACCTGCATCGGCATAGCTGTCGGGAACCGACTCGCGGATTACGGTATCCCAGAACAGGATTCCCGGCTCGGCCGAGCGCCAGGCGTTGTGTATAATCTTGTTCCACAGCTTGCGGGCGTCGATGGTTTTGGTGTAAAGCGGCTCGGCAGCATCTATCGGAAACTGCTGTGTGTAGGGTTTGTTGTCGCGCACGCATTGCATAAACTCGTCATCTATCTTCACCGAAACGTTGGCGCCTGTCACTTTGCCGGTTTCGAGCTTGGCATCGATAAAGTCTTCGCTGTCGGGATGTTTTATCGAGATGGTAAGCATCAGCGCGCCGCGTCGGCCATCCTGCGCCACCTCACGGGTTGAGTTGCTATAGCGCTCCATAAACGGAACGATGCCCGTGGAGGTGAGTGCCGAATTTTTTACGGGGCTGCCGGCAGGGCGTATGTGCGATAGGTCGTGGCCCACGCCGCCACGGCGTTTCATCAACTGCACCTGCTCCTGGTCTATCTTCATAATGCCGCCATACGAATCGCTTTTGGTGCCGTTGCCTATCACAAAGCAATTGCTTAGCGACGACACCTGGAAGTTGTTGCCAATGCCGGCCATGGGGCTGCCTTGCGGAACGATGTATCTGAAATCTTTGAGCGTGGCATAGATATCCTCTTCGGCCATGGGGTTGGCATACTTTAGCTCGATGCGTGCCAACTCTCGCGCGATGCGGCGGTGCATGTCGTCGGGCGTGCGTTCGTAAATGTTGCCGTCGCTGTCTTTCAGAGCGTACTTCGACAGCCAGACGGTGGCTGCCAGCTCGTCGCCACCAAAATAATCGACGGAAGCCTGCATCGCCTCCTTACGGGAAACGGGACTAAGGTCGGGCGTGGGCGAAAGCCGTGGCGGCGCAGCTATTTGCTGAGGCGGCAAAAACTGCGCTTCCCGGTTTTTGGGTTGCTCCCTTTGCGGGATGGGTTGCTTTGTGGCGGCCTGCTGCTGCATCTTTTGCATCTCATGCTCTCTTTCAAGCTCCTCTATCTGGGCAAAAAGGTCTTGTTCCATAGTGATTTATATCTTAAAATTTTAGGTTATTCTCCTCATAAAACGACTTCGACAGCCGAAGCATTTTCGGCTTTAGTAGAGCCGAAAAAGGTTGCGCAAGATACAATCATTTGCCCCTAACGGGCAAAATGAGTTTTAAACGAATGGCTGTTAATAAATCACAACCTATTGTTTTGTAATAAGATAACATGTGATTGTTGAAAACAAAAACTTAATTTGATGCCTTTGGCATTTATAATTTTTGTAATAGGAAAATTCCGGAAAAGGTGTAACAAATAAGAAGCGAAAAGCTATTTCTCTACAAATGAAATGGAAACGGCGCATGCCAGCGCGGAGTGCCGAATCTCGAACCCATTTCCAGTCTATTTACAACATTACCACAGCGACAATTGCAGCGATTCTATTCACTGATTTTAATCCAATACGAACCACCGTGTTTTTCGACATGGCGCAAATTCTCATGATCCCAAATCGGTGCTATCAACTCAGATAGCTCTTTGTCGTGGTAAATGAAGTAATTTGGCAATAGGGTCGCGTACTTTTTTGGATTAGCAAGCAGATACATGGCCAGGCCATACTGCTCGGAGTAAAACCTGTCGCACATAAATTGCGGATAATCGTAAGGCAGGTAGATATCGTGGATGTGTACGATCACTCCTTTTTTTAAGCGTGGTAAAATCTCCAAAAAGAAAACCATCGAATCGGAGTTTGGCAGAATCCTGTGTGAGTTATCAACAAACAAAATGTCGTTCTCATTTAGCTCGTCCAAGAGGTTAAAGTCGATATTTTCAAAAGGCTTGCGGATAACTTTATCTGCCAAATTATCAATCTCAGCCCGGGGTCGGGGGTCTATCGAAATTATTTCGGTATCCAGTTTTTGTTCTGCTCTGGTTTTGTAGGCAACTTTGGTCGAATTACCCGAACCAATCTCGATGTACTTTTTGGGCTTAAACTCTGTCAGCAGCGTGTAAATCCCGATAATATCAAGCCCGGGCAAAAACCCGTTATTCCATGTGGGTTTTGTCGCATCGGTTTCTTTTGCCGAATCCTGAATTGTCCAAACATGTTCTTTTAGCGCCAAAGATTTAGCAATCATTTTTTTGTAAAAATCACGATTCGAATCAATGATCTTTAATAAATCCTGATGTGGGGCTTTTCCGTGTCCATATCTGGGTTTGAAATCAACCTTGTAATCCAGGAATAAATTTTGAAATTTAGGATTCAGGAATCTGTAAAGTTGTTTAATCATTTTTTAGTGTGTTTCAGGTTAAGATATTATTGCTAAAGGTTGGTGTTTCATACATTTTCGTTTACCAACTCGAACAAGGATAATTGTTCGGGTTTTTCTTTTATTCCGTGATTGTGTATCGCAATTTCTTCGTCAAGTTCAAAGTTGCAAACCAATGCTTCTACAATACTTTTTCTGTTTTCAATTTTCCCACCCGAATGGTAGAAATGATCTCGGGTGATAATGTTGAAGTGGTTCCAGAACTTTGAAATCATTTCATTTTCCCGATAGTCATTGTGATGCCACGTTGATAGAATGAATTTCGCTTCTGTATCTCTCAATTGGTTAAATAGCAATTCTTCGTCTTTTTCTGTCCATCCGTTGTAATAGTCAACATATCGACCATAATACGGTGGGTCGCAGTAGAGAATATTTTGTTTGTTGGCTAATGGAATTATTTCTGAGAAATGTTTGTTTGTGAATTCCCATTCAGGTTTAATGGCATGTGAAACTTTAGCTACCTGATTAACAATTTTCGTAATGTAGGATTGAGCAAATCTTTCAGGCTTTTTGCAAAATGGAATATTCCATTCCCCTTTTTTATTGAACCGCATCATTCCATTGAATCCTGCTCTTGAGAGAAAAATAAAATCAAGAGAATTTGGATTTTTATTGAAACGGTTTTTGATGAGCCTGAAATGGTCGTAGCCCTTATCTCCTGCAGTTTTGAGTATTTTGCCCTCTTTTTCAAGGTAAGATTTAACAATTTGAGGAGTTATTATTCCTTTTTGTATTTCCTGATAAAGTTTAATAATGTGGGGATTTGTATCATTTAGCAAAGCATTTTTGAATCCCATATTAAAAGCAACAACACCGGTTCCTAAAAACGGCTCAATCCATTTTCCGTTTTGATTGGGCAAAATTTGGCTAATCCAGGGGACTAACTTAGTCTTGATACCTTGACTTTTTATCGGTGGTGTAATTATTTTCATTCTTTGCCTTCCTGATCCGTTCTTTTTCGTTTTGCTCCTTTTGCTACAACTTTATTGTATAGGTCTTTTCTTCCTTTGAATTCAAGGAAGTCCCAAATGCTGCTAACTTTGATGGTATGCCCGTCCTTGAGCATTGTTGCAGAGTTATAGTTTATCCAATATTCGTCAAACCACTCTTCTCCTAATTTGCTAAATACACCATTTCCAGCCTTGAGATCTTTGATATCATTGATTGAGCCAATGTTTGCGGTATTTCCGGAGCCTCTTCTGTCGCTTGCAATTTTCCATTTCTCGGCTGCAAAAAAGTCAAAGTCCTTGATTACTGAAGTAATTGATTTGAGGCTGGATACATTGGTTACCTGCCTGTCCTTAATAGGGTCTTGTCTTTCGCCGTATTCTTCCTGAAGTTCCTGAACCTGATAAATTTCCCTATCCGCTAAGTCATCCTCGAAATCCTCACGAGTATAAATAATTCCCAAGCAATAATGCCCTAAGTATTGGTTGTAAGGGAACTGAATATTTTTGCTTTTGTCTCTTTCTTTAAAATACGCGCCATGACTTCCCAGCGTAAAACCTGCTATTTTGTTGTTTCTTCGGAATGTGGTTTTTAAGTCGAGAGCAAATTTTGCTCCTGTGTTATCCTTGTCGATGATGGTTAAGTCTGGATACCAATTTTGAAATTTAGCTAAAATTAGCTGGTAACCATGTTTTTCAGCAAATTGTAATATTTGAGGGAAAATATGAATTTCGAGGATCTTGGAAATAATTTTGGTGTCTGATGAAATGGTGTAGATGTTTTTGTAAACATCAATAAAACCCTTTACTGTCCATTCGCCTGTTTCTGTTGACACATAATTTTTCAGCTCCATGACAAATTCGTTTAGAGCCTTTTCAAATTTTGCTTTGTGTTTTTCTTTTTCCTGTTGTGTCATTTTTTATTTCCAGTTTATAAAACTGTGCTAATGTAATAAGATATTTTTAAACAGATACATTCTACTTTTAGAGGGCTAATACTTTTTTGTACCCCGGTACTGATTACTTTTTAAAAAACATATTCACCGCCACCAAAATCAGGGCGAGGGCAAAAATTTTTCGCAGCACATTTTCGGGAATCATCAGTGCATACTTCGATCCGATGTATCCCCCGATGATAAACGCTGCGGCAATTATCATAGCATACTTCAGATTTAGTTCACCGGCTTTCCAGTAATTCCATGCGGCCAGCAAACCAATGGGCGGGAGCATTACCGCCAGGCTGGTGCCCTGCGCCATGTATTGCGACATGCCCAGGAAAAGTACCAGCGCCGGAATCATCACCACAGCGCCGCCCAGTCCGATAAGTCCGCTTAATATGCCGGCCACCAGACCAATGGTTATTAGAATAAGGATCGTGGACATATTCATGGTTTATTTTATTTTCATTAAAAATCAAGGCTCATAGAGAGGTAAAACACCGGGTCACGTTTTATCTTACCATCTTCGATGCCCCAGGCCAGGTCGCCTTTGAGGAAATAGCCCAGAATTTTTGTACGTGCGCCAAAGCCAATGCCGGCGATGAGCGGGTCTTTTTCGTATTGCACCCTGATGCGCAAAGGGCCTGAACTGACGTAACGCGTGTAAAGCACGTTGTCGGGGTCGTAAGGATTCCAGCCGTTCCATGCGGTGCCTATGTCGCCAAAGCCCACCAACTGGAAGTTTCTGATAAATTCAGATTTGATGGGTTTATTGAGCAAATAGCGGAATACAGGCAGCCTGAGTTCGCTGTTTAAAACCAGGAATGTATTGCCATTGCGGGCATTTTGTTTAAAGCCGCGCATGTTGGTGGCCAGCGCCTGATACACCCAGTTTTGGTCGGGATCGATGCGGGTATCGTCGGCAAAGGAAGGCAGCATCCAACTGTCGGTGCCCCCCATGTAATAAAGCAATCGCTCCGTGCCGAAGTTGCTGCTTCCTGCCACGCGGTTGGCCCATATCATTTGCCGGTGGATGCGCAGGTAGTTGCGAAAGTCGAAACCCACCACCACAAGGTTTTTGTTGATCTGCTCGATTTGCTGATTGTATTCTCCAAAAATCATAAACCGTGTGCCTTCCGGCAAATTAAGCCCCAGCTCTTTGGTGTCGTCGTAGATGAGTTGCAGCTTGGCGCCGCCCCAGTTTTTGGTTTGGGTAGGATAGCGAATAGCCAGCTCGTCGGGGCCGCTGAAGAGCAGGTTTTCGTTGCGTAATAAAAAGGTGCCTCGCACCCGCAACACTTTGTTGAGCGGATAGGTGAGAATAAAAAATCCCTCGTTGATCTTTTGCCGGGTAACATAAGCCGAAATCACTACTTGCTCTATCGAGCGTCGTTGGAAGACAAATTCTTTGTCGAGGCGGTTTTTTAGATTGGCAAAACTGAAAAAATACTCTTTGTCAACCAAATCCAAACCAATGCGCACGCCTCCCATTATCCGGTAATTTTCCATCAGGTCGGTGATGCCCACCATAAACGTGGGGCTAAGCCCCGGATTTTGGTAATTGGGCGTGACGCTGAAGCCGGGTAATACATCGTCGAGGGCATTATTGGTGGCGCCGGGATAGGGTTGGTACATCTGGCTGAGGTACGAAAAATCGATCTGCGTCACCAACTCGTTGATGCTGTATTGGGTATAATAATTTCGCTGTTTGGGAAGTTGGAAATCATCTTTCGGCTTTCCTGATGGCGCCGTTTGCTGGCTTTTGCCGGCGGTTTTTTCGCCAGGTTTGATGCCTATAATCCCTTGTTGGCTGAGCTGGTAGTTTTCGATATTTATTTTTCCGTCAGCAGGGTCTTTAGCTTCTGCAGGATCACGCGAATAGGTATCATTGCGTAGCACATTTCTGAAGCTTTTGCGCTGCACCGGAAGTCGCCCCGCTGGTTTTTGCACGCTGGTATCGGCGGGTGCTGGTGGCACAGGCGCAATGCTTTGGGTTTGGACGAAGTGCTGCTGTTTCAAACCCAGCATGTAAGGAGTGCCTGATAAGGTAACCGGCTGCAGCGCTGCAGGCAAAACCAAAGGCTCCAGATAAAGCCGGTCGTAGAGATTTTCGTTAACGATCATTGCTTTGTAGCCGGAGCGCGGCGCTATGCTGTGTTCGCTAATGTTGCGGTTGTAATTGGTAATGGGAAACGAAGAGGTGAAATATCGGTAATGAACGGTGGTGTCCACGTAAGCTACGGTGCTGTCGAGCCGCCCGACGTATTGGTTGTTGATGCCATTTTGGTTGCTAAGAAAGGCAAAATATCCATCGGCATAGGGCATAGCTTGTCGCTCGTCGGCAAGTGGTGTATCGGTGACGCGCCTGAGCACAGGATTGCGTGATGGATAATCGAAGATGAAAAGATCGTATTGACTGTCGAAGTTTTCGGGAAGCGTATTTTGTCCGTAATAGAGTGTGTCAGTAGGGCGGTTGGAGCTAAAGATGATGCGGTTGCCAATAATAAAAGATGGATCGAGATCATCGAAAATATCGTAGGTCAGCCTTTCGTAGCTCGAAGAGGAAATGGTGTAAAGAAACAAATCGTTTTGTCCTTTTTGAACTGCCGAAAAAAGCAGTGCCCTGCCATCGGGCGCATAGGTGAGATCGGTAATTTTCTCGAAACCAAAGATGTTTTGGCGCGTCCATTTTCGCTCATCCACATCGTAAAAATCGAGCCATATCAGACCCTTTTTTTCGAGCACCATGGCCAGCACCGCTCCCGATGGATGCCACGCCAGCAGTGGGTATGATTCGTCAACTTTTTCGTCGAGTTTAAAACCATCTACATATAGTTTTCTGATTTTTCCGGTTTCAAGATTGTGCAGCCAAACCTTGTATTTGCCGCTTTCGTTGGTTGCCAGCACCGCCAGCGTACCGTCGGGGCTTACCTGAAACTGCGAATAATTGCGACTGATGTCGTTACGTTTCAGAACCCTTTTGCCTTTCAATCGGTTATCCGCCACAGGCGAAAGTGTGGTGGCAGCTACCGTCTCATTTTGTAATTTATAATATTGCAACCATTCGTCGTAAACGGTTTCAAGATTGATTCCCAACACGTACTGAAATCCGGTTTCGATGCTGCGGCTGATGCGTGTCATATTGATGATGCTCAGTATTTGCTGCTCGCCATAACGCTGCGCAACAAAATGCCAGAAGCTGTGGCCGGCGTCCTGCACAAGGGTTTCGTCCATCACCAGGCGGTTAAACTTTTTGTACCTGCCCGAACTTATCACATTGCGGATGCGATTGTCGATGTCGGTGTTCCAGTCTTGGGCCAGGTAAGCTATCAATCCACGGGTGTACCATTCGGGGAAGTTTTGCAAAAATGAGTTCATCACCTGGCTGCCTATGTTGCTGCCAAAGATGGCATTCTGCAAAAGCACATGCACGATGCCCTGGCGTATCTGCAGCTCAAAATCGACCATGCTTCCATCGAAATAAAGCACCACTTTATTACCCAAAATATGCGAAACGCCACCGGGGTTGTATTCGTCTCCGTTGTTAAGGCCGATGTTGCTTTGTTTTAGCTCATTGAGATTATTAAAAATTACAAATTGTATTTTTCCTTCCAGGTAAGTATCGAGAACATCCTCGTAGTGTTCGAGCTGCTGGCCACCATAGCGTGCAGTGTGCTCGGCCAGCTCTTTGCCATTGAGATAAAAGTAGGTGTCGAAGCGGTCGAATTTGTAATACGTCCACAGGAAATCTTCAAATTGTACGCGGCTGCGGCCAAATTCCATCTGATAGCCATTATAAAACTGAGCCTGTACCAGCAATGGCAATAGCAAAAGCATGGATAAAGCTGAAGTTATCCATAAAAAATGATACCGACGATGCTGTGATAAACGATGATGCATTCTGTAAATCTTACTTAATACGCCGCTGATGAACTCCGGGTACCCAAACAAATCAAAGGCAAACGGTGTTTCTGGTTGGTTGCAGACAGCAATTAATCATAACTTTTTAAGTTTTAAAATATTTTATTGGCAAAGGCTGCAAAAATAAGCACATTATCCACAAAAAACAGAAGCATTATGATACATGTCCATCGATTCATTTATAATCCTTTTCAGGAAAATACCTACCTGCTGTACGATGAAACCAACGAAGCAATTATTGTGGATGCAGGCTGTAGCGACGACAGGGAGCGCGCGGCTCTTACCGGCTTTATCGACAAACATCACCTGAAGCCGGTTGCCCAAATCCTCACACACGGACACATCGATCATGTGATGGGAGTAAACTTTGTATGGGAGCAGTATGGCCTAAAACCGCTGGCACATGCCGACGTTGTTCCTTTTCTGGAAAACGCAACAGAGCAGGCACGCATGTTTGGCGTGCAGACGAGTAAGCTGGTGTTGCCGGATCAGTTTCTCGACGAAGGTGATCATGTGAAATTTGGTAACTCGCAACTGGAAGTGATACATACACCGGGTCATGCTGCCGGGCATCTGTGCTTTGTAAGCCAAAGCCAAAAATTTTTGCTTTCGGGCGATGTGCTGTTTCGTGGTAGCATTGGGCGCACCGACCTGCCCACCGGCGATTACGACCTGCTGGAAAAAAATATTCGTACCAAGATATACTCCCTTCCCGAAGAATTTGTGGTGTATCCCGGCCATGGCCCCGAAACCAGCGTGGGATACGAGATGAAGTCGAATCCTTTTGTAATGGGGTGAGCAATCAGGTAATTTTCAAATAACAAATTCAAAAAAAAATTCAAAATCGAAATGCGCGTAATTATTGCTTTTGCCTGCAATTCAAAATCCGGCCAACGGGAACTACAATATCCTGTAAAGTGATAAGTTATGCTTTTGGTAAAAAAAGTTATGTGTTCTTCAGGCGGGCATTTTTGGCCATCGGTGCTACTGTAAGCACAAATTCATTATCCTTAAAATTTGTACCTTTGCCCGTTCTGAAAAACTAAAATTGCTATCATAATGAATAAAGCAAAAGTTCTGTACGTGATGCAGGAAATTACTCCCTATCTCAAAGAAAACCCCATCAGTCATATTGGACGCTACTTGCCACAAGGCATCCAGGAGCGTGGGCGCGAGATACGGACTTTCATGCCGCGTTATGGCAACATCAACGAGCGGCGCAACCAACTGCACGAGGTGATAAGGCTTTCGGGTATGAATCTGATCATCGAAGATGCCGACCATCCGCTCATCATCAAAGTAGCTTCCATACAGCAGGCACGTATGCAGGTCTATTTTATCGACAACGAAGACTACTTCCATCGCAAAGCTCTTTACAGAGATAAAAACGGAGTTTTTTTTGAGGACAACGATGAGCGCATGATATTTTTCGCCCGTGGCATTCTCGAAACAGTGAAAAAACTCGGCTGGCCCCCCGATATCATCCACTGCCACGGCTGGTTTACAAGCTTGCTGCCGCTTTACATCAAAACTGCCTTTAAAGACAATCCACTTTTTTCTGACTCCAAAGTGGTCTTTTCTATCTACAACGACGTCTTCGACGAAACTTTGAGCAGCAATCTTTTAAAGAAACTAAAGTACGACCGAATTAAAGACTCGGAACTTAAGAGCTACAAAAAAGGCACCTACGAGGGCATTATTAAAGGAGCCCTGGATTATGCTGATGCAATAATAGTAGGCAGCGACACGCTGGAACCGGTTTTTGAAGCCTACATACAGCAACTTGGCAAGCCCGTTTTAAGTTATCAGAATGGTGATACCTTTATCGAAGCCTACAACGATTTTTATAATGAGCTTTTAAAAGACGTCGAACATTAACAAGCAAACACTGTTTTTTTATCCAAAATTTCTTTATGATAAAATTCCCCCTGCCGACTATGGCCATTTTGATGGTATTGTCGTTGATATTTTCAAGTTGCGAAAACGATCCTGACAAAATAGGTATTGATCTGCAACCCGAAGCCGACAAGCTCAACGTTGTTTATACCGATACTGTTACGGTGCTGGCGCATACCATTCGAGTAGATTCGGTGCGTACCGACGAAACATCGCGCACCATGCTGGGTAGCTACAGCGATCCGGTTTTTGGCAACAGCACTTCGTCGCTGGCGCTACAGTTGCGCTTGTCGAGCACAGCCATCGAACTTGGCGCTGCGCCTGTTCTCGATTCGATGGTGCTCTCGATCGATTATACTACAGTGCCCATGGGCAGCAATACCATCATGCGGGCTTACGGCGACACCACCACCCTGCAAACCTGGAATGTTTATGAAATCGACCAGCCGATTTATGCCGACAGCATTTATTACAGCGCATCCCCACTAGCGCTCAAAACTGGCGAAATAGCCACCAAGACCTTTGCTCCTCATCCCACTGACAGTATCTTTGTAGCCGGAATAAAAACCCAGGCCAGGCTTCGCATTAAAATGGACGACAGCTTTGTGCAGAAATTCAGAGATGCCGACACCGCAAACTTTGGCTCGATACAGAAATTCCTGGAGTTTTTTAAAGGTCTTTACATACAACCCGAAATGATGACGCAGGGTGGCGCAATATTGTTTTTTAATGTTGGATCGGCAGCTTCGGGAATGAGCTTGTATTATAAAAATGGCACCGAAGACTCGCTGCGCTATTTCTTCCCGGTAACTACGCTCAGCGCGCGGTTTATGAAGTTTAACCACGACTATCAGTTTGCTGCCCCTGAATTGCAGAGCCAGCTCAATGGTGATACCACCCTGGGACAACAGCAGCTTTTTGTGCAAGCGATGGGTGGCACAGCGGTAATTTTTGAGCTTCCCTACATACGCAATCTTTTACGCGACGGCAGCCTGGCGCTGAATCAGGCAAAGCTCATCTTTACCAATCCAGTGGATGTTTCGCCATTCTCGGCTCCCAACGATTATATACTTTATACTGTAGATGACGCCGGAACCTACCGCCTGCTCGAAGATCAGACCGAGGGTGCCGACTATTTTGGCGGAAGTTACGACCGCAGCACCGATCAGTTCTTTTTTAGAATTACACAGCAGTTGCAAAAAATTCTTTTGCAGGATACCCTGGCTCCTCGTTTTTATCTTGGTGCGGCCACCGGTAGTATTCTGCCAAATCGGGTAGTGCTCAATGGTTTCGATCCACCGCAAAATGTTGAGAATCCTGACCGGCTCAAGCTTGAACTTATTTTTACCCGGCTTAATTAATCAGAAAAACCCCATTTATTATGTGTGGAATAGTAGGATATGTTGGAAACAGAGAGGCTTACCCCATCCTCATCAACGGGCTGAAACGCTTGGAATATCGTGGCTACGATAGTGCGGGAATAGCTTTGCTCAACGGCAACATCAATCTTTACAAAACCAAAGGCAAAGTGTCGGAGCTTGAAAATTTTGTAAAACAGAAAAATATTAGCGGACACATAGGCATAGCGCATACCCGGTGGGCCACGCACGGCGAACCCAACAATGTGAACGCACACCCGCATTTTTCCGAATCGGAGGACCTGGCTCTCATTCACAATGGGATTATCGAAAATTACGATGTATTAAAAGAGGAGTTGCAAAAGGCCGGATATCATTTCCGCAGCAACACCGACACCGAAGTGCTGGTGCAGCTCATCGAGTACATTTGCAAACAGGAAAAAGTGGAACTGGTAACGGCCATTCAACTGGCGCTGAGTCAGGTGGTAGGTGCTTATGCCATTGTAGTAATCTCCAAAAATCATCCCGACCAGCTCATTGCGGCACGCAAAGGAAGCCCCCTGGTGGTAGGCATTGGCAAGGACGAATTTTTCCTGGCCAGCGATGCCTCCCCGATTGTGGAGTTTACGCGTGATGTGGTGTATGTGGAAGAAGAAGAAATTGCCATTTTGAAACTGGGTGAGAAGTTGCAAATCAAGACCATCAAAAATCAGGAAAAGACACCTTTTGTGCAGCAACTGGAAATGGATTTGAGCACACTCGAAAAAGGCGGCTACAAGCATTTTATGTTAAAGGAGATTTTTGAACAACCAAAATCCATTCGCGATAGTATCCGTGGGCGGGTTAACGTGGATATGGATACCATTTCGATGGCCGGTATCATCGATTTTGAGCAGCGGTTTCTGCAAGCCGGGCGCATCATCTTTCTGGCTGCAGGCACCTCCTGGCACGCGTCGCTCGTGGGCGAATATCTATTTGAAGAGTTGGCGCGCATCCCGGTGGAGGTGGAGTATGCTTCAGAGTTTCGCTATCGCAATCCCATCATCAACGAAACCGATGTGGTGATAGCTGTAAGTCAGTCGGGCGAGACTGCTGACACCCTGGCGGCCATCCGGCTTGCCAAACAAAAAGGGGCGTTAATTTATAGTATTTGCAACGTAGTAGGCTCATCGATAGCTCGCGAAGCTGACGCCGGCTCCTATACCCATGCCGGCCCGGAAATTGGGGTAGCCTCTACCAAAGCTTTCACTTCGCAGGTGACGGTGCTGGCGCTGATGGCGCTGTATCTGGGACGCCGCAAAGGAATAATTCCTGCTAACCGTTTTAACGAACTGCTCATCGAACTGAATAATATCCCACAAAAAGTGGAAGAAACCCTCAAGCTCAATGAGCATGTGTTAGAGGTTTCTAAAATATTTACCTACGCCCGCAATTTTCTTTATCTGGGTCGTGGCTACAATTTCCCGGTGGCACTGGAGGGCGCTTTAAAGCTCAAGGAGATTTCCTACATCCACGCCGAAGGTTATCCCGCCGCCGAGATGAAACATGGCCCCATAGCACTCATCGATAAAAAGATGCCCGTGGTGGTAATAACGCCTACGTCGTCTATCTACGACAAAGTGGTATCGAATATTCAGGAAATAAAAGCGCGCAAAGGGAAGGTAATTGCCGTGGTGTCGAAAGGAGATACTACGGTTTCAAAACTTGCCGACTACACTTTTGAAATCCCTGAAACCGACGAGATTTTCTCGCCGTTGCTGGCTGTCATTCCGCTCCAGTTGCTTTCGTATTATATCGCCGACATGCGCGATTGCGAGATCGACCAGCCACGCAACCTGGCCAAATCGGTGACGGTGGAGTAGAAAAGCAGTCCGCAGCTCTCAGTCCGCAGGGTTCAGGTAGCAGTTCGCAGTTTCTGCCCCAATGTATCGAAATCTATAGCAAAGTGTGATGCGCTGCGATAATAAATTGCAAAATGAATTACAGCCGTGACCGCGCGAAATTGTTTTTGCGTTGTTATGATAAAAAAAAGGCTTCCGTTTTGGAAAGCCCTTTTTTAATTCTTTGGTGCAGCTTGCTGCTAATAAATCATCAGCCGGTTATCGTTGATTTCCACCTGATCTTTTAGTACGTTCATGTAGCTGTTGGTTACACGTGAGGTAAATCTTCGTTCGAGCATATCGGCAGTAGCCTTGTAATCATCTGTGGGATTAGCTTCGGTTACTTTGTTCACTTTCACTACAAACACGGCATTGTTGCCTTTGATGGGTTCGGAGACTTTGCCGGGTTCCAGTGCGAAAATAGTCCCGATAAGTTCGTATTCGCTGCCAAAGCCGGGCAGGTTGCGTGAAGCGAAGCTAACGGTAGCGGAGTCCACTTTTTGGTTCATTTGGCTGGCAATCTGTTCGATTCCTTGTGCGTTGAGGTCGCTGATACGTTTGGCGAGCAGATCGGCTTTTTTGCGGTTCATCACCAACGGACGAATCTGCTCTTTAATATCTTCCAGCGGTGTGTTGCCTTTTTCGCGGATGGTGGTAAGTGTTGCCACAATAAATTGGTTGTTGTCTTCAAAAACATTGGACACAGAACCCACTTCTGTATTTTCGTTATAAGCCCAATGCACCAGTTGGCGGGCGCTTTCTACACCGGCAATGCGGTTAGAACTTTCGTTGAGGCGCTCGGCGGTACGCTTGTTCAAACCTTGATTTATTACAGCGGTATCGAATTTTGCGCGGGTATTATTTTCACCTGCAAAAGTATTGGCTTTCATATAATTCTGTTGATAGGTAAGGTCGCTGGGAATGATATTGCGGGTAAGGGTAGCGAGTTTCACCTTCATCAGCGGATCGGTTTTTTCGGTGAGTTTTATCAGGTGGTATCCGAGCGCGGTGGTCATTTCGGCTACTTCGTTCACCTTCATATTTTTGCCATTGTTGTAGAAATTGGACATTCCGGCATTGCCATCAATCACCCATCCCAGGTCGCCTTTATCTTCGGCAGCCGAAGGATAGTCAGAAAATTGTACTGCAATCTCTTCAAATTTGCCAGGATTTTTCTGCAATACATTTTTCAGGCTGTCGACCAATGTGCGTGCACGCTGTTCGGTGCGATCGCTGATGCCGGCAGCAGCAGGGGCAGTGGCATAGCTTATCAATAGCTGGCTCATTTTGAGTGAATCGGAACGTTCGGCGCGATCGAGTATTTTCGACATGTAATAAACGTCGCTTTCGATGTAGGGGCCGACGATACTTCCGATTTCAGCTTCCATTAGCTGGTTGGCAACACGGGCAGGCAGCTCCGCTTGTTTTTTATAGGTGGTATCGATGCGGGTGTCGCTCGAAGAATTTACGAAAGTGGTGTTATCGTTCACGTTTTTAAATTCGGCGTAGAGTTCGTTGACTTGCTCGGCGATTTCTTTGCGATCATCTGCCGAAGGTTGCACCGGAAACACTACATAGTCGATGGTGCGGCTTGCTTCCTGTTTGTACTGTGCCTTGTTTTCGTCGTAGTATTTTTTCAAGTCATCGTCCGTAACGGTTACGGCGGTATCAGCTACCGTACTGAACATGGTTGCGGTATAGACGATGTCGGCGGTGCTATTGATGTTCTCATAGTCGAGCTTGGCAAAAGCTGTTGGCATAAACCAGGCTTTGGTGAGCAAGTTTTGGTACTTGGTTTTTCTCAGGTCATCTTTCACCATGGTTTCGAGGCTCAGGTAGCGTTTGCGCATTTCCGGGTCGGCATTTTCGAGATTCTGCAGGAAATTTACTACCACAGCAGGGTCGAAGGCGCCCGAGTTAGGATCGGTAAAAGATTGTTTAACGTATTGATGCGGATCATCACCCACGATCTGGTCGGTTAATTCATCGGAGGTTACAGCCAATCCCAGTTTTTCGTATTGGTGCGAAAGCAGAATTTCGTTAACCATATCATTCCATACCGCCTGTCTGATCTGAAAGATGTCATCCTGCGAAAGGTTTTCGTTCTGACGTTGGTTTTTGGTAGCCTGTATGCGTTCCTCCACCCGAATGTTGAAAACTTCGCTTGAGATTTCTTCTCCTGCTACTTCGCCTACGTACAGGCGTTGATTTTTGTTGGAAGGCTTCAGGAAATCCCCGAGTACAAAAGCTGCGAGAGCTACCCCGATTATTACGATTAGTAATCCTGAATGTTTTCTAATTTGTCCTATTGCTGCCATTTTTATGCAATTTTTTTTAAAGTGGGTGCAAAAATACAATAGATAATGAGACAGGAAAGTTTTTTTTGGCTTAATGTGATAAAATTCCCCTAAACCAGCATCATGTAACATAATGATATGGGAAGTGTTAACCGGAAAGTCGGAAGGTTTCTTTTTTCAATAGGATGATTTCAAGTTTCATTCTTGCCGGGCAAGGTTGCATTTCCAATCAATTCCAATCAATTACTACCAATTACCATCAACTACAACAAATTACCATCAATTACCATCAACTACAACAAATTACCACCAATTACTACCAATTACAACAAATTACTACCAATTACAACAAATTACCATCAATTACAACAATTACCACCAATTACCATCAATTACAACAAATTACAACAAATTACAACAAATTACCTCCAATTACCACCAATTACCATCAACTACAACAAATTACCATCAATTACAACAAATTACCATCAATTACAACAAATTACCTCCAATTACCATCAATTACCATCAATTACCATCAATTACAACAAATTACCACCAATTACCCTTGTTTACTTCCCCTCATTGCTAAGGATGAGTTTTACTTTATCGATGCGCGTTTCGGTAGCTTCGAGGATAATGAAGTTAAAGGGGGCAAACTGGATTTCATCATTAAGCGCCGGAATGCTCTGGTGGTGGCTGATGATAAGCCCGGCTACGGTTTCGTAGTCTTCGCCTTCGGGCAGGCCGAGCTGATATTTCTCGTTGAGATAATCAATTTCGAGCCGCGCCGAAAAGATGTACTCTTTGTCGCTGATTTTCTTTTCGATGAGGTCTTCCACATCGAACTCGTCGTCGATTTCCCCAAAAATTTCTTCTATCACGTCTTCCATGGTGATGATGCCCGACGTTCCGCCAAATTCATCTACCACCACGGCGATACTTTTGTTTTGCTGTGTAAACATCGATAGCACTACATTGGCTGACATGGTTTCAGGAACAACAATAATGGGTCGCAGGATACTTTTGATGGTGGCCGGACTCTTAAACATATCAGCGGAATGCACATACCCGATGATGTCGTCGATGGAGTGCCGATAGATTGGTATTTTGCTATGACCCGACGAAATGAATGCCTGTCGCAGGTTTGGGATGGTATCGTTTTTTTCGAGAGCCACTATTTCGGTTCGGGGTATCATACATTCGCGCAGCTTAATGTTGCGAAAGTCGATGGCGTTCTGAAACATCTGAATTTCCTGCTGCACATCGTCTTGCCTGGAATATTCCGGCGAAAACTCTTTGAGATAATTATCGAGATCAACCACACTGAAGAGCAGATTCTCGCGCGAGAATTTTATTTTGATAAACCGTGTGAGCACCCATTCCGAGAATCCGATATAGATGTAGATAAGCGGATAAAAAAGGTAGTAAAACAGTGCAGCGGGAAGTGCGAAAGCATTTAAGATTTTGTTGGGGTTGAGCCTGAAAAGCACCTTGGGCGTAAACTCCGCCACCACAAGAACCAACAGGGTTGCCAGCAGTGTTTGCAAAGTGAGCATCAGCGTTTCGTTCATCAGATGCGCAGGGATGAGATTTTGCAGGGCGGGTTCCAGGATACGCGCCATAGCAATACCATAAATAACCAGCGCCACGTTGTTGCCCAGCAGCAGCGCACCAATAAACCGGGAGGGCATTCGGGTGAAATGAGAAATAATGCGTGCTGAATAGTGCCCCTTGTTTTTATCCACTTCTATCTTGAGCCGGTTGGAGCTTACAAAAGCTATTTCCATTCCCGAGAAGAAGGCGGAAAAAATCAGGGTAATAATAATAATCGACAACGCACTCATTGGCTACGGGTATCTGAATTATGTGGCAAAGATAATCAATGCTGCGGACAGGCTATTGCACACCATCATCTTCGGTAGGCTCTTCTTCATAGATAAACTCGCCGCTCACGTTGCGGAGCTTCCAGGAGCGCAGCGATTCGTCGGCATCGAATCCTTTGCCGTAAAGAACGCCATCGGGGGTGGTGCGCTTAACAAATACTTCGGAATAGATTTTCTTGGTACGCTGATCCCATATCACCTGCTCGGTGTTCAGCGTTTCCTGCGTTGTATGGTTTACGATCACCACGTCGTCCTTCACTTCCATCATTTTCTTGTTTTCCCAGTTGATGCCATAGTTGGCCGTAAGCTCCGACTGCACCCGCAGTGCCGAATCGTAAAACAGCAAATGCAATCCTTCTGGAAATTCCAGATAAGGCTCGTCGCCCTGAAAATGATTGAGTGCCGGCGAGATAAGCCGAATCATGATGCGCCCCGAATCGCTGTAGGTCATCTCCACATCCCGTGCGGTTTCGTCAGGGCGGTTTTCGGTCAGGGTGAGCTTGTCGATGGTTTTCATGTCGTTCTTACAAGCAAAAAGCATTGTTGCGATTAGTATCACAACAATGCTTTTGCCGGTAATGCGCAAAGGATGTCTTGTAGCAGTCACTTTGGGCTTTCTGTTATTTCATTGCTCTAACGGTGGTGCGCTCATTTATCCAGCAGCCTACGGTGTATTCGTCGCCTTCGTTGAGATTGTAGAAAAAGATAGTTTCCTTTATCGGGAATTGTTTCGAGTAAATATCGATGCGGTTGTTGGCGACATCAGCCACATCGGGGTCAACATTCTTGGCTTGTCTGTATTTATCAACGGCAGCCCAATAAGCTACTTTCTTAGTCAGGTCGTTGTCGCCGCAATCGGAAGCGCTGGCAGCATACATGTCGCCGATAAGTAAGTAGGCGTTGCCTTCGTCGGGGCGCAAATCCAATGCATTGTAGGCGTAACCACGCGCTTTCGTATAATTTTTGTTGTGACGATAAACACTCGACAGCAGTATAAACACATCCGCTTTCGTATTGTCGTCGTCTATTTTCAGTGCATCTTCGAGATGGGGGATGGCTTCGTCGAATTTTTCTTTTTTAATCAGCATCTTGGCAATGAGGTAGCTCGAATTTGGTGAAGGTTCCAGTTGGTTGAGCTTTATTGAGGCATTAAAAAACAATTCGCTGTCGGTGCAGTTTTTCTTGTCGAGCATGCTGGTGATTTTTTTCAGCGTTTCTACATCATCTTGATTTTCATCAAATTTTTTCTGGTAGATGCTTATCAGATCATCGCAGGTGGCATAGGGTTCAAACGAAAGTTCGATGTTTCCTTTTACGTTTTCCCATGCCGACAGAGAGCTGGCATCGTTTTGACTTTCTTTGATGTTAAAGTCGATGATGTCGCTCAGTTGATCATAGGTATCTACGATTACTGCTTTATCGAGTTTCTTGTCGGCAACCATGCTCAGTACGGAGCGGAAATAGTAAACCAGCACAAATGATTCGGATTTGTTGCCACGCAATTCGATGGATTTTTTGAAGATGTGATAAGCCTTTTCGTACTCTTCGGGCGCAAACTTCATCAGGTCGGAGCCTTTGCGTCCCAGCACGTAGCCTTCGCGGCCAAAATATTTGATGCGCTGATCGTAAATCATCATCATCGTATCGACGTACTTGAGCTTAGCATCTTCGCTTTTCTCATTTTTCATAAAAAATTCCATCATGTTCAGTCCGTCGATGTATGCGTTTTGCGAAGCCTGCGGGCAGTTGTTGTAAACCCATCGCCAGGGTTTTATGGCATCGTTTACGGCAGGGCTAGTGTAGTTGCTCGCCTTCCATTGCTTGTAGAACTCTTTGTACAGCGACAGGTTGCGCAGACAGGTCAGGCTGTCGTCACCATATTTCTCTACATCCTGAGGTAGGGCAGGCGGATTTTCTAGTACATTGCCTGCTGTAATCGTTGTCAGGCTCCCCGAAAAAACCAGGGCTATCAAGGCTAATAATACTGTTTTAGCTGTTGTTTTCATTATTGCTTTTTTTGAAACCAAAGTTAAAAAATTAATTTTGTTGTTAATCGTATTTACTCTTTACAAACCAACGCTCCCACACTGCAATCCCAACGGTGATTCTATAAAAGTTATTTTGAATCAGTCCCGAAGCGGTGGTTCCTCTTCTCCCAACTTCAAACCCTACATTCATGGTAGAGTAAGATCGCGGAATAGGCAGTCCCAAACCAAAACTTATACCAAATTCGTTGATGCGGGTGTCGCGCAGGTCAAGATAGGTTTTGTTGTATCTAAATCCTACACGGTATTTTACGCGCTTCCAGTAATTTGCCATGATGCTTTGCGATGGCGAAAATTCTCCGCCCAACGAAATCTGCATGGTGTTCTGTAGCGAATCGCTGCGATCGAAGGCTTTGTAGTTACTCCAGTTTTGCCATTGATAATCGGCGCCCACCATCCATTGGTCGCTGCTGCGCAATGTAAATCCAAATCCATATTTGTCGGGCAAGGTGATGGTACCTTTATTGTCGAGACGGGTGACGACGGTGTCGCGAAAAGCTTCTACGCCAAGATTGGTGGGGAAAAAGGAGCGAACCAGATAGTTTTCGGTGGCATTAACCTTTTGTTGCGGGGCATACACTGCGCCAAATCCAAGTGTGAGCTTGTCGGTAAGTTTGCGATGATATTGCAGCCCCAGTTCAAAAATGAGATCGCCTACTTCAATATAGTCGTCCACGCGTGTATTGAGTAATCCGACGGAGTCGGGGAAGAAGATGGTGCGCGAGAGGTCGCCTTTTCCGAAGAGATAGGAGAGTTTGGCGCCAATGGCCAGATTGTCGATAAGTTCTACCGAAGCATTTGCATAAAACTCGTTAAGGCCGCCGGAGCCGGTGTATTTGAAGTCGGTGCTGCCTACATTGTCGATTATTTCGTTGGCCGTAATGTTGTAGCCAATATTGCTGAATGGGGTTAGTCCTATAGTAGTTTTGAGCCAGTGTGTTACCGGGAAGCCAAAAAGCAGATAACCGAGCGTGGCGTAGTTGGTGCGTCCGGTAAGCTCGTCGGTTTTAAGATTGCCGGTGCTGGCAATTATTCCGCCGGAAAAAATAAACGAAAGTGAGTCGAAAGCGTAGTTGGCTGCCGGGTTGTAAGGATTGATCTGGCGGTTGCTGCTGACAGCCATCGAAATGCCACCCATCGAAAAAAGGTAAGCATCCTTGCGGGTGGCCAGATCGCCCACGCCAAAACGTGAGTAAGGAGAGTTGATCGAAATTTGAGCAGTGCCACCGGTCGCCATCAGAACCAACAGAATGAATAGGAAGAAATGCTTAGTTACCTTCTTGTTGTTTGTTAACATTAAAATCTAAAATTATATTCAAGCCTCTTAGCACCAAATTTGGGATTGCAAAGATGTTACTTTTTAATTTCTTAGCAAAAAATTTACTGTCGCCACCGGTAATCAATACATTAAGATTTGGATGGTTCATCAAAAAACGTTGGATGATACCCTCCATTTCGGCAACGATACCCACAGCAACTCCAGCCTGTATCGACTCCTGCGTGGTGCTTCCGGCAAGGCCTTCAAAATTTTGGTCAGTTACTAACGGCAGCCTTTCTGTAAAAGTATGCAATGCTTTGTAGCGCATTGTTAGTCCAGGCGTGATGCCCCCGCCAATGTAGCGTTGTTTCTCATCCACAAAATCCCAGGTGATGCAAGTGCCTGCATCTATCACCAGGCAAGGCGCTGCCGGATAAGTGGCGGCGGCATACACGGCTACCGCCAGCCTGTCGGAGCCTAAAGTTTCGGGTGTTTTGTATAGGTTTTCGATGGGCACGGGTGTGTGGTGTGTAAACTCGACAAAATGAAAATGATGGGTAAGATAATGACGTACGTCGTCGGGAATGTTAACCACGCCGGCAGCGATGGCGTAAGCTGGCGCAAATTGCTGCTTTATTTTTTCCAGATCATCGGTGCTGAGCCGCTCTTTGGCGTCGAAGAAAACTTCCTGATCACCGCGATACACTGCAAATTTGGTGAGGGTATTGCCAAAATCGATCACCAGCCGGGGAGCGTCAGCAGCATCTGATTTCTTTTTTTTCTGAAGATGATTTTCCATGTCAGTGACATTTTCTATGGGATGCAAAAGTAATTTATACTCTGTTTAAATTTGGCTGTATGAAAAAAAATCCTTTTCAAAACAAAAAACAGTTTTACATTTGCAGCGCCAAAAAACAAGGTGCCATAGCTCAGTTGGTAGAGCAACGGACTGAAAATCCGTGTGTCCCTGGTTCAATTCCAGGTGGCACCAC
>SABY01000053.1 GCA_009928785.1 Clostridia bacterium
TCAAAAAATGTTGTCTTTCGTGGAAAATTTTAAAGGTGCATAGCTCAGCATCATCGGATAAATTATTGCCCGACAAATTTAGAAATATTTCTTTAGGAATGATTTAAATTTCCGGATCTGCCCCAACTTTTAAGATGGCTATCTTTGCCGCCATTTTTAAATATTTTTTTTCAAGGCAACCGCATGCAGTTTACTTTAGAAGCCACCGACCCCAAATCTTCGGCACGCGCCGGCACCATCACCACCGACCACGGCAACATACCGACGCCGATTTTTATGCCCGTTGGAACGGCAGGAACCGTGAAGGCCATTCATATCCGCGATGTACGCGACGACGCGCAGGCACAGATCATCCTGGGAAATACGTATCATCTGTATTTGCGTCCGGGGCTGGAGGTGTTGGAGGAAGCTGGCGGGCTGCAGCGGTTCAACGGCTGGAACCAGCCCATCCTCACCGACAGCGGCGGCTATCAGGTTTTTTCGCTGGCAGCACAACGCAAGCTCACCGAGGAAGGCGCTCAATTTCGTTCGCACATCGACGGCTCCCTGCATCTTTTTACACCCGAAAACGTGATGGACACGCAACGCACCATTGGCGGCGACATCATCATGGCTTTTGATGAATGCACCCCCTGGCCTTGCGACTACGACTACGCCCGCAACTCGCTGGAGCTTACCCATCGTTGGCTCGACCGCTGCATCGCTCGCTTCGACAGCACACCGCCACGCTACGGTTACAGCCAGGCGCTTTTCCCGATAGTGCAGGGCAGCACCTTTGCCGACCTGCGCCGCCACTCGGCCGAAACCATTGCTTCGCGCAATGCCGAAGGAAACGCGATCGGCGGATTGTCGGTGGGCGAACCCGCCGAAATGATGTATGAGATGACCGAGCTGGTGTGTGGCATTTTGCCCAAAGACAAGCCGCGCTACCTGATGGGCGTGGGCACTCCGGTGAATATTCTGGAAGGAATTGCGGCAGGCGTGGATATGTTCGACTGTGTGATGCCGACGCGCAATGGCCGCAACGGCATGCTTTTTACCAGCGAGGGAATTATGAATATGAAAAACGAAAAGTGGAAAAACGACTTCTCACCGCTCGATTCCAACGGCCGCTCGTTTGTCGATAGCCAATACAGCCGCGCTTATCTGCGCCATTTGTTTATCTCCAACGAATATCTTGCGCCGATGATCGCCAGCCTGCACAACATCGCTTTTTATCTGTGGCTGGTCAACACTGCCCGCGAAAAAATCATAGAGGGCACCTTCGCCATCTGGAAAGCCGTGATGGTGAAAAAACTGGAGACACGGCTGTAATTGGTTTTTTGCAACGCCCCATCCCTGCCTGCCTGCCTGACCTCCCGATAATCGGAATAAGCATTCTGCGCCGGTTGGCGGAGAAGGAGAGCGCCGGCGCACTGGCCGCTGCTGTGGATAATTTCGGACGAAGGGATAAAAGCCTTATTTTCAATCAACTAACCTTAGTAGAAAAATTCAACATCTCGCAACAACCTTATTACCTTATTTAATACGGACAATAATGGTTTTAAATAATATTAAAATGATCTGTTCAAAACTTCAAGCATTCGGAATTTTAACTTTCACTGCATGCCTGTGCTCCGCTCTTCGCGTATTTTTTACCTACTTTTGCTGATTACGTTTTCACGAATATTAGTACCAATAAAATATGCCCGAAAATAAACGTCTCTTCCTGCTCGATGCCATGGCGCTGATCTACCGCGCCTATTACGCGCTCAACAAAAACCCACGCGTTACCTCCGGCGGCCTCAATACTTCTGCAATTCTTGGTTTTGCCAACGCGCTGTTCGAAATCATCCGAAATGAAAAGCCTACGCATATCGGTGTAGCTTTCGACACCCATGCGCCTACTTTGCGCAGCGAGGGTTTTGTGGAATACAAAGCCAACCGCCAGAAGATGCCCGAAGACATTGCCACAGCCATCCCCTACATTTACCGGTTGGTAGAAAGTTTTAATATTCCATTACTTTTCGTGGATGGCTACGAAGCCGACGATGTGATTGGTACGCTGGCTAAGAAGGCCGAACAGGAGGGTTTTACCACTTTTATGATGACGCCGGATAAAGATTTCGGGCAACTGGTTTCCGACAATATTTTTATCTACAAGCCTGCCTACATGGGCAACAAGGCACAAGTGATGGGCGCTAAGGAAGTATGCGAAAAGTACGAGATAGAACGCCCCGAACAGGTGATTGACATTTTGGGGTTGTGGGGCGACAGCAGCGACAACATCCCCGGCATCCCCGGCATTGGCGAGAAGTGGGCCAAAACGCTTTTGAAACAATACGGCTCTCTCGAAAATGTGATTGAACATGCCGATGAGTTGAAAGGTAAAATGGCCGAAAACGTAAAAGAGTTTGCAGCCCAGGGCCTCGAAAGCAAGATGCTGGCCACCATTCATCTCGATGTGCCCATTTATTTCAAAGCTGATCAACTGAAATTATCCAACCCCAACTTCGACGCGCTGCAGGAACTATTTGTGGAGCTTGAATTTAAAACTTTTGCACAACGCATTTTCGATCATTTTAAAGAAACCGGCGATACCGCTACTGCAAAAATGGCTGAGCAACAGCAAGATTTGTTCAGTCAGGCCGGGGTGGAGGTGGAGTCGCTTAAAACCATTGATAATCAAAAAGCGAATTATAAAATTGCCGACACCCCCGAAAAACGCCACCAGCTTATCGAAGAGCTGAAGAGCTGCAATGGTTTTTGTTTTGATACCGAAACCACCGACGTGGATGCCAACAACTGTGAGCTGCTGGGTATTTCTTTTGCCATCAAACCCGGTGAAGCTTATTATGTGCCCATGCCCGACGATCAGCAGAAAACACAGGAAATTGTAAATGAATTTAAATCGCTTTTCGCGGATCAGGCGATGGAAAAAACCGGCCAAAACCTAAAGTTCGACATCGCAGTGTTGCGTTGGTACAACACCGAGGTGCGCGGCAAACTCTTCGATACCATGCTGGCACACTACCTCATCGAACCCGACCAGCAACACAACATGGATTTCCTGGCGCGTCATCTGCTCAATTATAAAACCATAACCTACGATGAGCTTACCGAAAAGAAGGGCGGCAGTCAGCTCAATCTGCGCCATCTTCAGAATACCAATCTAAAGCGGGTGGCTGAATATGCTGCCGAAGATGCCGACATCACGCTGCAGTTGCGGCAGGTGCTGGAGCCTATGCTCGAAGCCAACAAGGTGCACCGGCTATTTGATGAGATAGAAATTCCGCTCTTGTATGTGCTTGCCGATATGGAGGCATATGGCGTAGCGCTTGATACGGATGCCTTAAAGGCTTTTTCGTTACAACTTGAAGAGGAGATTGCCGGGGTCGAAAAAAACATCTTTGGCCTTGCCGGCGAAAAATTTAATGTGGCCTCGCCCAAGCAACTTGGCATTATTCTCTACGAAAAGCTAAAGGTTACCGACAAACCCAAACTCACCAAAACCAAACAATACGCTACCGGCGAGGACGTGCTCTCACGGCTGGAAAAAAGTCATCCTATCGTGGCCGGCATCCTCGACTACCGCTCGCTTACCAAGCTAAAATCTACTTATGTGGATCCGCTGCCGCAGATGCTCAGCCCGCGCGACAACCGTTTGCACACGAGTTACAACCAGGCAGTGACCGCCACCGGACGTCTCTCGTCCACCAATCCCAATTTGCAAAATATTCCCATCCGCACCGAGAAAGGACGCGAGATACGCAAAGCCTTTGTGCCGGGCAGCCCCGACCATACCCTGCTGGCTGCCGACTATTCGCAGATAGAGCTGCGCATTATCGCACACCTTAGCGGCGACGAAGCCATGCAGGAAGCTTTCAGCCAGGGATTGGATATCCACACCGCCACAGCAGCACGCGTTTACGATGTAAATCTGGATGCGGTTACCCGCGAAATGCGCAGCAACGCCAAGATGGTCAACTTTGGCATCATCTACGGAATATCGGCTTTTGGACTGGCCGACCGCCTCAATATTCCGCGAGCAGAAGCCCGCGAAATCATCGACAATTATTTTGCAAAATATCCCGGCATCAAAGATTACATGGAAAAAACCATTCGTTTTGCGCGGCAAAATGGTTATGTGGAAACCATTATGGGCCGGCGTCGCTACCTGCGCGATATCCGGTCGGGCAATGCTACTGTGCGCGGCTTCGCCGAACGAAACGCCATCAATGCGCCGGTGCAAGGCTCATCAGCCGATATGATAAAGGTAGCGATGATCCGGATTTTTGATGAGATGAAAAAACAGAAACTTGCTTCCCGCATGATCCTTCAGGTACACGACGAACTTGTATTTGATGCACTGAAAAGCGAGTTGGTGCCATTGAAAGCAATCGTTGAGCAGGGCATGAAAAACGCCATCCCGCTTAGCGTGCCCGTGGTTGTAGATATGAATAACGGCCACAATTGGCTCGAAGCACACTGAGGGTCAAATTCCAAGCTCCAAGTTCCAAATTTCAAGTTCCAAAAAAATTCCACATCCCAAATCCCAAATAAATTCCAAGTTCCAAATCATAAATCACAAATAAATTCCAAATCCCAAATTCCAAATCCCAAATAAATTCCAAATTCCAAAACTCAAACCCCAGAGCAGTTTGGTTATTGAAATTTGATTGTTGAGATTTATTTGGAAATGTTTACTCCGACCACTGGCGGATGATTTATTGATTTTTGGAACTTCTACTAAAATTCCAAATCTCAAATCCCAAATAAATTCCAAATTCCAAAGCTCAAACCACGGAGCTGTTTGGTTATTGAAATTTGATTATTGAGATTTATTTGGAAATGTTTACTCCGACCACTGGCGGATGATTTATTGATTTTTGGAACTTCTACTAAAATTCCAAATCCCAAATCCCAAATCCCAAATAAATCCCAAATTCCAAAGCTCAAACCACGGAGTCGTTTGGTTATTGAAATTTGATTGTTGAGATTTATTTGGAGCTAGATTTATTGTTTTTTGGAGTTTGTACTTAGAAATCCCATATTCCACATCTCCGGTCGCCGGCGCACAAGCCACTGCTGCTGCTTGTGCGTTGGCGTTCTCTCCGTCGGCTGACGGAGGAGTTAGAGGGGGTCTGAGAGAAATCCCAAAACACAAACCTCGAAGCAGTTTGATCATTGAAATTTGATTATTGAGATTTATTTGGAGCTGTTTTCTCCGACCACTGGCGGATGTTTTATTGTTTTTTGGAATTTATTTGGAGCTGTTTACACCGGCTACTGATTTCAAATTTCAATTTTCAAATCCGAAATTCCAACTAAATTCCAAAAATTAAAAATCAATGGCTGTAATATAATATTTGCCAGTGTGGTCGTCAGTAACCCCGGCCTTTAGGCCGGGGATCAGGAAAGATAACAAAATTTCATCGGGCTTTAGCCCAGACACAAGGGTGAAGCCTGAAAGGATTTTCGGCTATCTTTGTCCGTCTGAAATCGCCCAATCACGTATTGCTAAGAGTTGAGTATTAATAAAAATAGAAATTCTGAAAACTTGTAAAAGATGAAACATCCCAACCTAAACGACGAAAAGAGAATAGTGATGACGCTGGATGCCGGCGGAACTAACTTTGTATTTTCTGCCATTCAGGGCGGTGCCGAATTGGTGGAACCTATCACGCTTTCTGCACAGGCCAGCGATTTGAATACTATCCTAAAACGCATCATTCAGGGCTTTGAAGAGGTAAAAAAGATTCTTGCCCCTCCTCCGGTTGCCATTAGTTTTGCTTTTCCGGGGCCAGCCGAATATCCGCTGGGAATTATTGGCGATCTGGCAAACTTGCCTTTGTTTCGTGGGGGCGTGGCGCTGGGGCCAATGCTTGAAGAGAAATTTGGAATCCCAGTATTTATAAATAATGATGGCGACCTGTTTGCTTACGGCGAAGCCATCAGCGGCCTGCTGCCAGAGGTGAATGCGTTGCTTGAGGAGCACAACAATCCTAAGCGGTATCACAATCTTTTGGGCGCCACTTTCGGGACTGGCTATGGCGGTGGCATTGTGAGCAACGGCCATTTGTTCGGTGGCGACAATTCGGCGCAGGGTGAGATCAACCGCATTCGCAATAAAGTTCACCCGTTTTACAGTGCGGAAGAAACTGTGAGCATCCGTGGCATCCGCAAAGCCTATGCGCGCGAGGCGCGCCTGGATGAGGTGATGGTACCAACGCCGCAGTCGATCTATGAAATAGGAATGGGCAAAGTAGAAGGCAATCGCAAAGCGGCCGTCAAAGCTTTTCAAAAATTCGCCATCGCTGCCGGCGATTCACTCGCCAATGCTGCCACACTGGTGGATGGGATTATCGTTTTGGGTGGCGGAATATCAGGCGCCCATCCTTTGTTTTTGCATCATCTGGTTAACGAGATGAACCGCAAGTTTGACACGCCGGGTGGCGGACATCTCTCGCGTTTGGAAATTCAGGTGTTTAACCTCGAAAATAAAAAAGACCTCCAGAAGTTTCTTACCGGCGACAAGCAGGAGATTCAGGTTCCGTTTAGCGATAAAAAAATTACTTACGATCCATTGAAGCGCATCGGCGTGGGCATCACGCGGCTGGGGACTTCGCGCGCTACTTCCATCGGCGCTTATACCTTTGCCCTGAGCCAGCTCGATAAGTCTGCAACCTGACAACGGTGAACCGGTTATTAACCATTACTTTATTAACAAAGAGTTTAGTATAAAAACTCAAAAACTTCTGGTTTTGTGTCATGGCCATTTATCCCGAAAGCGTGGTTTGCGTCCGGTAGTTTTCGACTGGCATTTTATCCCAAATAAAAAAAGCCCTTGCATTATTTACAAGGGCTTTTTTTTTGAATGTTCAAATCAGCTTTTTAAAAGCATTTCTATTTCAGCACCAATTTTTTAATGTAGGAGGTTTTCTCGTCTTTTATCTTCACAATATAGATTCCGCGTGGCAGTTGGCTCAGGTCGAGCTGTGCGTTCCCGTAAATGGTTTGCTCGGTTTTTATTTCACCTTGCACACTGATTACCTGCACCTGATACCGGTCGCTGTTTCCCCTAAAGTTGACAATACCTGTAGATGGGTTAGGATGAATCTGCACCTGCTGCTGATCGTAGCCGGATACTCCGGTTGCCGACATCTTCATGCTTTTCAGCATCGAAAGGCCATTGTCGGTAAAATATCCGTCAGCGCAAGGCATCTCCTGATCGTATTCTACCTGCAGGTTCGATGTATTTCCTGTTGTAATATCAAATAATTTAAATTCTAAATTTTCATCAATGTCCAGTCCTTCAACCTCAGCAGAGGAAGGATCATCGCCAAAAATGGTAAGAGCAACAGTTTGTTGTTTGTTGCCAATATTGGCCAATCCGGCGCAGGTGCCATCGGCTGCAAATACGCCTATGATGCTTTCGGCAGGCAGCGATTCCATAGCTTCCGTGCCGATGGCAATAGTATGGGTTGTGGCTGTGTGCATAGGATTTTCCCACGGAGTATTTTCGTAATCGTTGGCTACATAATGTTGCTGTACAACAGCAGATTGCTTATAATTGTCGCAGTCGCTGTAGGTAATGCTGCCTGCCGAGGTCATCATCACAAAATAGGCCTTACCAGGTTCGAGCACCTGAAGCGTTTGCACACCTGCTGCCGGCCAATACACCCGCGTACCAGCTACTTCTTTTACCACGGTAAGATTATTCATGACTGGCGAAAACACTTCAGTCAATAATACATTACAACTGCTTAGCACCGGAACAATGTTCCATCCGGCGGTAAGATTTACGGTAGGATTGGCGAGCGGGCAGCCCAACATTGGAAGATACACATCCTGACTAACTTTAATTTTATAACCTTTGGTTGGTGTCCAGGAAAGCATGGTGTTGATACCGGCACCCGGATAATACATTTTGGTCATGTCCTGCAATATTACCAAATTGCTTAAGATGGGATTCATTACGTTGGTGATGATCGTCGATTTTGGTACGGTGTAGCTCGACAAACCGCTCCAGCCCTGCGGTATCAGGATTTGGTTATCAACTTTACCCTGCAACTGTTTGGTGATGTACAATCCAATGGGATACCATTTATTGTTGGTTTGCAATCCATCGCCTGTCTTAAATGTTGGTGTAGCCGGGCTGGTTTTGCCAGTGGCGTACGAATATATTTTCCAACGCATTGTTTCACCCCAGGCAAAGCCATCTTTTTCGGGAGTCCAGTTGTCATCGCCCATGGCAGCTATAAAGCAATTGCTATGGTTAGACCATATTCCGTGGCCGCCACACACTTCTTGTCCGTAGTCATCAATAAAAAACACACCAATGTAATCACCCGGCTGAATAACTTCTCCACAGACGTTGGGTTGCGCCGACACTTCTATAGAAATCATGCAGGGGTTGGCGGTATTATAGAACTCAAAACCCGGGGGGATCGGCATAAAATAATCCACACCCTGAAAATCTACATTTTCCTGATTGGTATTCAGACTTGTAAAGGGTATTTCATCAGGAATAAAATAGTGAAAACTTAGGGTAGGTTTTATGCTGTTGGTCCAGCAGGGCTTTTTGATAATGCTGTATTCACCAAATTCGTTGGTGGTTACTTGTTTGGCTTCCCCCAGGTCGATGGTTCTGTTGGCGAGGGGCGTTCCGTCGGCATAGGTAAAAGTGCCCGAAACGGTGAATTCTTCGGTAAAGGAGTGAGTAAAATTCTGGTTTGTGTAATTGGTGGTAATGTTTGTATAGGTTCGCTGGGCTGGCGCAAAGGTTTCGAAATCCTCACAGTACAACGGAGTAACGGTTCCTGACCAATTGCGGGGTACAGTAATGGAATAGTAGCCGGTGTCGTTGGTAATTACGGTGCCACCGTTGGGTGCAAAAATTACACTAACTCCTTTGAACGGTACGCCATATTCATTTCGAAAAACTTTTCCTGAAATGGTTTGGTCGAAGCGCTCATCTTCCTGATTTACGCTAAGTGCAGTGGTGCTATTATCGCTGCCTGTGGCTGCCAGCAACATAGGTGTGGCAGACATAAAAAACAGAGCAAACGATACGTACAAAAAAATGGTTATTGGTTTTCTTTTCATAATAATACTTGTTTTAAAAAATGTTTACTAATGGCTTATCTGAAAAATCTGTGAACAAAAGTAAAAACATTTGCAAACAAAAAGTTAGAATTTTAATAAAAAAAAGAACATGTTAGCTCATTATTAGTCTGTTCAGTATAGCAAAGCTACTGCTAACAGGCGCTATGGCGCAAATAAAAAAAACTGCCCGTGGCGAAATTTTTTGCACGGGCAGTTTTCATTTTTGTTAAAAAATTAACATTTCCAAATTATTTTCCGATTACCACTTTTCTTATAAAATTGATGGCGTCGCCCTGCACACTGATGAAATATATACCTTCGGGCACACTGCCCAGATTTACATCAATGGCTTTGCTTCCATTTACTACGATACCTGGGAGTGCATACACCTGGCTACCCAGCGAGTTGTATATCCGCACATCTACAGGCTGGCTGCTGTAGGCGTTCAGAGTAAGCACGAAATTACCTTCAGATGGATTGGGGAAAACCCGTACCGACCATTGTTCATCAAGATCAGAAACGCCAATGCAGGCATCAAAAGTAATGGTGATGGTGTCGGAGTTGGCACAAGTGAAGGCATCCGCAACTTCTACCCATATTTCCTTAGTTCCGAGGCCAACGCCGGTGCTGTCAACCTGGATGGTTTGTGTGGTTTCGCCGGTTGACCAAAGATAGGTGGCGCCAGCGTTACCTGCATCCAAAATAATGTAATGGTTGGCGCAGATGGTATCGTTGGATCCCAGATCAACGGTGGGAAGCTCATGCATGGTCACCTCCAGAGGATCAGACATGTCGCTTTCGCCGCAGCTATTGAGAGCAGAAACCATGAGTGTAACATCGCCCGAAAAGTTCTCGTCCCAGGTAAGTGTAGCTGTAAGCCCATTGTTCTGAAGCGCGCCTGCTTCGGCAGGATCGATGTACCAAATGTACTCGGTAACGCCAACGACGCCTGTAGTGGCAAACACTGTTTCTACTTCACCCATGCAAACCGAATTTGCTCCCGAAGGAGTTGACGGAGCACCAGGAGCAAAATTTACTACAACCGTTACTTGACCTTCTACCGTGCTTTCTCCATCAGATACTTCTACAAAATAAATGGTGGTTTGATCAGGAGAAACTACTGGATTTTCCAATGTCGAAACAAAGCCTTCGGGCTGCGAAGTCCAGGAGTAGGTGTAGCTTCCGGTACCGCCGGTAACATTGGCATCGAGCTGGCTGGTTTCGCCTTCACATATGGTAGATGGATTGGCGGCTACATTGATTCCCATCGGAAATCCTTCGCCCACATTTAGGGTTACCGGCACGTTGAATTCGAGCATGTCGGGGTCGTTGCTTTCAATTTTTACGTTACCGTAATAGGTTCCTTGCTCCAGGTCGGCTGCGTCAAACATCACGCTGATGGTTTGAGTACTTCCGGGAGCAATAGTGTCAACAAGGCGTTCCACAAACATCCAACCTGAAATATTCACGGTGTAGTCTTCGGTTTCGCCATAGGAAACATCCTCACATGGGTCGCTGGTGACGCCTTGCCACTTGGATTTAACGCGCATGCGGGTTTCGCCGCTTTGGAAATCATCGGGAATAGTAATTTGCGTTGTATAGTTTTGGTTTGCATTACTCAACTGGAAACCATCAAGCACCATCTCGTATGCATCAAACACTTCATTTTTGTCAGAATCGATCCAGATGGTTACATATTGGTTGCTATAACCCGTTGCCAGGGTAACTTCATATTGGCCACCCACTTCTACTTCAGTGCTCATAGCAGTAAAATCACCATAACCACCGCTACTGCATCCGTTGTTGAGGTTGCTAATATCGCCCATAGCGAAGCTGGTGGTGCCATCGCCAAAGGAGCAGTTTGCGGAGGGAATACAATATGCATCGGTGCCACGGATGGGTTCGGTGCTCGAAGTAACCTCAAAAACCAAATCCAGTTGTCCGGTATTTTCTACAGTAATGTATCTTGTAGAAGTACCCAAGAGCGGGAGGTTCTCGATGATTTCGGCAGGTTCCACAGCAATGTGCGCATCGCCCCACTGCACCGATGCCGAAGGTCCTGATGATTCGCCTTCGGAGTGCATGGCGGTAACTTTGTATTTAAAAATGCCATAGTCAGGCAGGTTGTCGGTAAAGGTAAGTTCTTCGGTAGTTCCAATCTCGAAACCATCGCGGTAAACGATAAAATATTCAAAGGTAGCAATGGGTTCAAAAGTCCATTCCAAATCCACAGCACCGGTTTCGAAAGTTACCTCAGCGGCAAGATTTGCCGGGCGTGCCAGGCTGTTGGTTTCGTAAGGTGAGGTGTAGGTCATCGTTACGCCGTTGCGGTTGTCGGCCCATACGGGATAAACACGTGCATCACGGGCAGAGATACCCAGGTAATCGCCCATGTATCCGCCGGCCAGGCCGGGAATAGGAGATGGGGTAAAATCGGTGTCGCTTACGCGGAAATCTTCCCACGTATCACCGCCATCAAAAGAGTTGGCACACCAAACTTCACACTTGGTGCTGGTTACGTTACGGTCGTCATAAAATACCACACTGAGTGCTCCGGTTACCGGGTCACAGGTAATCCAGGGGAAATAATGCTCCGAGCCTTGTCCGGCCTCATCCTGATTAACACGAATTGGCGTTGACCAGGTGGAACCTTCATTGGTAGAGCGAATCATGTAAATATCAATGTCGCTGCCAGTGTTGATACCCGGAACGCCAATATTAGCCCAAACCATATACAAGGCGCCGTCGCCACTGATATCGCAAGCCATGGAGGGGAATGAGTTCACGCGGTGATTTTTGCTGGTTTCGGAGGTACGAATGCCACGCGTGCCTGTGATGATGCGGGTGGGAGGAAGCCAGGTAGCACCGCCATCGAGCGATTTGGCAAAACCATAGGAATTTTCGTCCGTGGGCCAGCTATCGTAAATCGCCCACACCACATACACCTGTCCGTCGGGGCCAGTCTGAATGTTGACACCCTGATTATGACTTCCGGCATTAAGCTGCGAGCTGATGTTAACAGCCGTGGAGTAGCTGATGCCGTTGTTTGTGGATCGGGAAATTTCGATGTCGGAATCGTTGGGACCGCCAAAATCAGTCCATGCCGAATAAAGGTTTCCTTCGTAAGGGCTGGTGGGGCTGTTGTCGATCCACATGTGGTTTTTGTCGAGGAGTGAGGAGCCTGCTCCTGCATCTACAATTACCGAAGTCCAGGTTGTGCCATCCTCAGAATAGGCTACGCCTTGTCCGCCATTATTGTGGATAAAACCTACATATTGCCGTCCGGTGAGGCTGATGGCTGTGGCCGGGTCGCCGGAGTTGCCCCCGCCTGCACCCTGAACACTGCCACCCCAGGTAGCGCCAAAGTCGTTAGAAAAGAAATAATTAGCGCCATACAAAGAGCCTACAGGATTCTGCGTAGAGTTGTTGGATTGCAAAACATGGTCAGGATCGGTAGGATCGACAAATATGGAGTTTTCACTTTGTGTGGAATTCTCGCTGGTAACTGGTACGTCAGGAGAATCGTCGCGCCAGACACCTTTGGCGGCAATGCGGCTGCCTTTATAAATGCCACGCGGCACTTCGCGATAGGGTTCTACCGGGGTAAGTCCCAACTCGGCGGCTTTGCGCCAATAGCGCATGTTATCAACCCGTGTGTCGAGAACGTCGTAAGGAAAATATTTTCCATCCTTGTAAAGTTCTTTACGGGTTTCCTGCCCCTTGTCCTGTCCATAGCTGGCTATCGACACCACAAGCAGCGAAAAGATGAAGAGAATTGTTGTAGCTTTTTTCATTAGAATAAGAATGTTAAAAATGATGTGAATTAATGAATTTAATGATTAGTAGTTCCGTCGGCAAATTTATACAGCTTTCCGGCAGTAGTTGAAGTTTATTAAAAGTTCTTTGTTAAAATCCTGTTAATACATAGGTTTTGATAAACAAGAAATTACTTGCTGATCATCAACTTGCGCACTTGTGTGAAATGATCATTGTATAGCCCCAATAAATACATTCCGTTGGTCAGCGATGAAACATCAATAGTTACGTTATTGTTATTGGCAGTTTCCTGCTGGAGTATCAGTTTTCCGGTAACGGAAATAATTCTGATAGTTGTTACGCTTGAAGTTGTTGCAGGCAACGTAATATTCAGCCTGTCGGAGGCCGGGTTTGGCGTAATGCTGAAACCATTTGCAGCGGTTTCATCTATCGAGGTACAATCTTCTACTGTTACCACAAATTCTTCTGAGTAATCGCCATAGCCGCAGTCGTTCATACCGCGTACCTTCAGGGTTGCGGTAGCAAAATATTCTGGCGACCAAAGTACAGTAATTTCGTTGTCGCTGTTTTCTTGTATTTCGCCGGCTTCGGCAGGCGACAGCACCCATTCATAGCTCAGTGCATCGGCAATGGGCTGGCAGGTGTAGGGATAGACATATCCGGCGCACACGGGTGTTTCGCCAGTCAGGCCATCGGGCATGGCAGGCAAAGGAAGTATGGTGAGCAACAGATCGTCAACATCGCTGTTGCCCTGGTTGTCGGAAGCAGTAAGGGTAAGCGTAGCACTTCCGGTGTTAATATCTGCCGAACCCGGCGTGTAAATTGCCTCCAGGCTATTTTCATCGTCATAAGTGCCGTCGCCGGAAGTACTCCAGGTTATGGTTTGGTAATAGCTGGCCGTGCCGTTGCATTGGTAGGTTTCGCTTGCGCAGATTTCGCCGTTGGCGCCGGCATTGGCATTTACTGTGGCCGATGGCGGAAACTCGATGTAATCTACCCACCCGCAGTCGCTGCCCGAAGCAACATACACATCTTTTTCGTAAACCCATTTAAAAGTGTGGGTTCCGGCAGTTACGTTGTACGAAACCTGCTCCCAATCTTCTTGTCCCGACCACGAGTCTTTAAGTTGGTTGTCGATATAGAATTTCAAAAAGTCATATCCTGATTCTGACGACACTTTGCGATAAAAGGAAATCGTACCCCCTGAGGCAATATCCAGGGTGCGCATCAACTGCGAGGAACTACTGTTACCAATGGTTCCCGATCGTGCCGAACTCTGGCCGTCCCACGATTCGGTGTTGTCGATTGTCCAGTTGGCGTTTCCGCCAAAAGTCCAACCTTGTTCAAAACTGCCCTCTTCAAAACTAATGGCAAAGCTCTCGGTAAGCTCAAAGTCGATTATGTTGTTGTCGGGAGTAATCGTTACTACCTGAATGACGGTAGCATAATCCTGCGCCCATACTTTGATGGTGTAAGTATTTTCGAAAATTTCCGGGATGCTGTAAGTTCCATTGGCACCGGTTATTACTGGTTCTACGGGTGTGTTGAGAACGGTAACAACGGCGCCTTCGATAGGCTCGCCACTGTCGGTGTCGGTGACTGTGCCCGAAAGCGAAATTATCTGTGCTGGTACCAGTTGCACATCCAGTATGGTTTGCCCGTCGCTGACGATGGCTACATTGTCGAAAGTTTGTGAGATGTATCCGTAGGCCGAAAAGGTGACGGAGTAAGTATTGTTCATCAACATGCGGTAATAGGTGCCAAAAGCAGCATTGCTCATGTAAGGCAACCGGAACAACCCGGTGTTGTCGATTTGCGGAATATGAATTTCAGCTTCTACAGGTTCGCCGGTGGTTGCATTGGTTACATGTCCTGTCAGGGTGGAATAGTTGATACGATTGAGCAGGATCATAGCGGCATTTATGTTGTCCTGTGTAATCTGATACACCTGGTTGGCTGGCGGAATAAACTGCGTTCCCAGTTCGATGGTATAGCCAAAGATGCCATGATTGCCGTAAGCCCAGTCGTCGGTGCCGCCGGAGGCGGGATATAGTGCCCAGGAAGGTTCGGGTGTGTAATGTCCGCCTGATATCCCGGGGATGGCGTTGCCCATCATGGTACCCAGGTTAGCAATTGCTGCATTGTCGGGGCCTGTAGCTCCATCGGTATATGCAAAAGGCCATAGCACCAGCTCGCTGTAGGTGTGGTACGAAATGCCTGCGACAAAATGACGGGCAGCCATCAGGTCGCGGATTGCCTGCAGCTCCGGCTCCGAGAAAGGCTCCGGCCCGCAGTAAGTTATATCGGTGGGGTCGAAGGAAGTACCTTCGCCACCCCATTCCCAGCCGTAGTTGCGGTTGGGATCCACACCGTCAGGGTAGTCCCAACTGCCTCCCGTCACGCTGCCATTGCCATCGTTGTCGCAGATGTTTTTGCGCCAGTTCAGGTCTATCTGATCAAGCACCACCTCGTGGCCATCAGGATTTACAATGGGCACAAACCAAATCTCCTTATTGTTCACATTTTCGGTAATCTCCGGATCAGTGCCGTAGTTGTCGATGATATGATTCAAAACAAAAAAGACTACTTCGGTACTCAGTGGCTCGCGGGCATGATGGGCACCAAAATAATAAATGGCCGGCTCGTCTTCGTCCAGCGTCACATTATCCGACACTTTCAGCGCCCAGATATCGTGTTGGTAAGCGCCATAGTTGCCATAGCCTTCGTTGTAATACACTTTTCCGTGGCTGTCGCCGATATCTATCAATTGGCAGATGTCGGGATGGTCGGCGGCAATTTGCTGAAGTTCTTCCAGCGCCTCGGCATAAGTGCGGTAGCCGCTGATGTCGTCAACATTTCCCAGATTGGCAGCCATTTCAGCTTCGGTATTTACAACCTTTACATCATAGCCCTGCTGCAGAAATGTTTCTACTTCGGTTTCCCAAACTACAAGGTCGAGGTATTTTCCGGGTACATACGACGCCACATCGTAGGCTGGATTAGTAAAGGTTTTAACAGTGATCGGGTCAGGGTTATCGAAGCGGATGATTACGTGTTGCTGACCCTGAACCATTAGCGTAATTGTGAGTGCAATGAGTAGTGAGAAAAAGTATTTCATTTTTATAAAAGTTAAAATTAAGTTTCCTTAAAAGAATAGGTTGGCTTACGCCGAAAAATCTCCCTGTGATATAACTCGTTAGTTATTAAAAGGTTTATTGTTGGATGATTATTTTTTTAATGACATTCAATGTGTTAGCTGTGATGCGAAGATAATAAACCCCGGCGGGCAGCACTCCCGCATCGATGACGAGGTCGGTGTTTTCGTTGCGCAAAGCAGCCATTTTTTCAAATACAATATTTCCATTCAAATCCATCATCTTTAACGAAATCTCTTGCTCATCGATGGCAGGCATCGACAGCGTAAAAGCTCCTTTGGCAGGATTGGGTCTGATTTGTATTTTTTCGGCTATAGCCGGATTATCAATGCTTTCGCACACGTCCACATACACCACAAAATCCTCCGACCAGGCACCTTCGCCACACGGGTTGCCGCCTCTGGCGTTGAGTGTGGCATTGCCGTTATAGGTTTCGCTGAACATGATCACGGCGGGATTCATCTGGTTATTAATAATGGTACCGGCTTCTGCTGGCTCAATTGTCCATTCATAAAAATCAGCGGCAGCTATCTCTTCTACCGAAAACTCATAAGCATGATTCTGGCAAACAATGTCAGGACCGTCGATTGTTCCGGCAGCGGCGGGCAGCGGTTCTATCTCCACCTGCAGCGGTGTGCTCATGGCGCTTTGGCCACAAAGGTTGATGCCGGCTGCCATAATTTCGACCATACCGGCAAAGTCAGGGTTCCAATTGATGGTTATCTCAGGGCCATTTTGGGTAAACGTTCCGGCGGCGGTGGGCAACAGTTGCCATTCCCAATCGGTGCAGTTTTCGGGGTTGGTAAAATAAATGCAATCGGGAGCGTCCTGACACATCGTGGCGAGGCCTTGGGGAACTCCAGGCACCTCTGGATCGTCAAAAATCCAAATGTAATCCAGAGCCGTAAAGCAATCGCTGTTGGTGCCGTCGTTTACACACAGCGTAACATCATAAAATCCGCCACTATTATAAATCACAATAGGATTTTCTTCGGTGGAAGTAGCAGGAGTGCCGCCCGGGAAACTCCATTCCCAACTGGTTGGGTTGCCAATAGAATTATCAAAAAAATGGATTTCAGTGCCGTGGCAAACATTGCTTTCGTCGCAGGTGAATCCTGCATCCAAAATTTCGCCACCCACCACAATGGTGTAATCTTCTACTTCGCCATAGCTCATCGAGCCGCAGGGAACCGGATCGGTGCTATAGCTCATTCTTATACGCATGCGAAAATTGCCCGGAGGTGAGCCTGCAGGTGCCGCAATAGCGCCGGTGAATGTGAGGCCGCCACCACTGCTGGTTAGAACAAACATTTCGTTGCCATTGTCGAACTCAAAATTCATATTCCAGTCAACCCAGCAGGTAACTTTATCCGACGACCAGGCATTGCCATTGGTAACGACAATGGTTTCGGAATTACCCGGATCTATGGTGGTGGTGATATCTGTAAAGTTGGCCACGCCACCCTGCCATCCGCTGGAGTTGTCGATTTCACCACATTCCACTTTAGAAATATATTCGTCTTGGTTTGTAGTGGAGGCCTCACAATAATCTGGAAATTCCACCATGATGTATTTTGTGTTGGGGCTTACGTTGGTGCCCTCGTAATTAAAGTTGATGGTGGAGATATGTCCGGCAGGAGCGGCTGCTGCGGCTGACACGCTGAAGGTTGCGCTGGCGCTGGCATTTATGGCCAGGGTGCCAAACGATTGCGGCGCGGTGGTGAGAATGGTCAGATATTGATCCTCGGTAGTAAAAGTTCCGGTGAGGTCAATGGCTGCCTCGGTTCCTACATTTTTAAGCGTAACTATAAAGTCGGCGGCCTCTCCGGGCTCAAGGATTCCATTGTTATTACCCGTAGCATCATTCACCACGTATCCATCCATAATGATGTAAGGGCCGGTAATTGCGCTAAGCGCCTGCATAGCATCCAGATCGAAGCCGGCGTCGTTTTGGTTGGCGGTGCCATCGCCATCGTCCAATATTTTGAAGTATCGTGCTTCGGAGAGGCTGCAGTTGGCAAAATCGAATTCTGAGGTTCCATTGCCGGTACCCATACTCTGCCATGGACCATCCATACTTGCGCCAGCGAACAAAGTGAAACCTTCGGCAGAAGCGTCGCCTTCAAAAACCATAATGTCGGGGCCGGAGCCGTCAAAGATCACATCCTGCATATCAAAAACAATCCATCCACCTTTACCAAGCGAATAGTTCATGTTGTCGGGTTGCCCTATTGCGTTCCAGGTGTAGCCCTCGTCGGCAGAGTTGTTGCCGGGAATGTGCGAGCTGATAACTTTGTAAATGCTTTGGTGCTGCAGCGCGTCGAGTGCTACGTCCACCACAGTGGTATTCATTGCGCTTACGCTAATGCCGGTGACTTGCTTATCGGCATATCCGTTGGCTTTTACCAGCAAGCTATAGGTGCCTGCCAAAACGTATTTATGAAAATCACCCACATCAGGATCGGTGTAGGCGGGAAGATAATTATTAACAAAAACCGTGGCTGCTACCGGCTCGCCGGTAAGTGCGTTGGTAACGGTGCCGCTAAGACCATAGCCGGCATACTCGATCATCTTTAGCATTGCAGGTTTGTTGTAGTTATAATACATCATTATCTGCGAGGCGGGCGGCTGCTTGCTCATCGAAATTTCCATCGACCAACTGATGCTGCCCATGATGCCGTAGTTGGCGTCTTTGGTGCTCCCGTTGATGGGATACATGCCCGTGTTGCCCTGGCCATATTCCATATAGGCATAGCCTGATGAACTGGAATACAAAGCGGCGAGCTGATCGATATGTGCATAGTCAGGCGCCTGGCTGGCGCGATAGCTCCACGGATACGACACGAACTCGGTGCCGCTGTGGTAGGTGGTATGTACCACAAATTGGTTTCCGAAAGTGATTTGTCGCAGCGATTTGGATTCTGTTTGCGAGTAAGCGCCGGTGCTGCCGCCTTCCTCGTCCCACATGTAGCCCCAGTCGCGGTTCAGGTCCACGCCATTGTTGTTGTAGCGCGTCATGCCTACACGGCCATCGGGGTTCACCATGAGATAAAGCCATATTTCGCGGGTATCGACGAGTGCTGTAATGGTGGGGTTGGTGCCATAGGAAAGGCACAACTCGCGCGCAAAACGAATTACATTTTCAGGCCCGCCGATTTCGTCACCGTGGATGCCGCCGTCGAACATGATCTCGGCTTCGTTTTCGTCGGTGGCCGAGTTGTCGCTGATTTTAAGCGCCGCCAATTGTCGGTTGCCCATCGAACTTCCGAAAAGATGTTTGGTACAAATATTCGGAAAGTTGTTGGCCAGGCTATCGGCCAGGTTGATGATCTCCTGGTAGCTGTGATAGGCGTCGTCGGTATCCCAGAAATGTGCGTAATGATCGTTGAGATTTGCGATAAGCACCTGTGGCATAAATCCGGCCTGTTCGAGTTGTGTGCGCTCTTCGGGTGTAACATACAGGCGCGCGTGATCCCGGTAAATGTCGCCGTTGAGATGGAGCGCGTGGAGCCGCGCTGCTTCTGCAGTAGTGCCGAGTGCTACTTTTATCTCCATTTCACCTTTGCGCCATTGGGCGTAACCTGGTGTAAGCAGCATAACAGCCAATAATCCAAGCAAAAAGTTTTTCATTGTAATAATCTTTTTAATATCCGATCAATTTTTTCAATCTCTTTTTATTAACTTTTTTTAAGGGATGCTAAAGTATTATTATTTTGGATATTCAAAGAATCAGAAAAGAGTATGTTTTTGCTGCTATTCAGCTAAATAGCGGTTCGGGCGCCGGGACTTAAAAAAAAATATTTAAATGTTTTTGGTAGATTTCAGACCCCTGACCTGGTGATTGGTTTTTCATCCGCCAAATCTCCCCTTTGTTCCAGTTTTAACGATGTCCTTCGGACGATAGAAAGTTGCCGACTGCCCTCAGACTTTCGAGCGTCCGCTAGGATCTCGAAACGTCAGGAAAGTGTTTACCCTCCGACTTTCGAGCGTCCGCTAGGACCTCGAAACGTCAGGATATCAAAAAACAAAAAACGAAAAACGAAGGACTTCGAGGTTCAATTCTCCCCTTTGTTCCAGTTTTAACGTTTCTATGTCCTTCGGACGATAGAAAGTTGCTGCCTACCCTCCGACTTTCGAGCGTCCGCTAGGACCTCGAAACGTCAGGATATCGAAAAACGAAAAACGAAACGAAGGACTGCGAAGTTCAAATCTCCCCTTTCTTCAAATCATAACGTTTCTATGTCCTTCGGACGATAGAAAGTTGCCGACTGCCCTCCGACTTTCGAGCGTCCGCTAGGACCTCGAAACGTCAAAAAACGAAAAACGAAAAGCGAAACGAAGGACCTCGAAACGTCAAGGAGTAGTACTTTTCTGTGGCTTATCCGCAGTGGAAATATTTCTGTACCAGATCGAGCACAGCTTGCTGGTCGTTGGCAATTTGTTCCCTCAGATGAGCGTCATCAAATTTGCGCAAGCGAGCGATGAGGCTGTTGAGCAAAGACATCGGAAACACGTTTCCCTGGGCATAAATGGCTGCCTGCTTTTCAAGCATATCAGCCGATTCGGCGCAAGAAACAGGAAGTTGTTCCAGGTTTTTTACCACATCCTTATGCTCCTCGTGGAAAATATTGACATCCACGTAAGTTTTGGCTGCATACTCAAGATTGTTTTTCATCTCAAAACCATGGCGTGCAGCTACGACTAATCCAGCCATCAAAAGATAGACATCAGCGGAACCATCGGGGCAGCGGAACTCAACAGTTTGCTTATCCTGGCTTAGGTGATTGGTAATTTTCTGTTGTGGGTTGGCGTGCAGGTACATGTCAGGATTTCCGGTCCATCCCAGGGGCACGCGTACCAGCACCGAGCGGTTGCGGTCGCCCCAGCAAATGCTGGTGGGTGCTTCCTGATGCGGCACGAGCCTGAAATAGGAAGTAGGATTCATGTTGCCAAAAGCGGTAAGCGAAGGAGCAAGGGCGAGGTAGCCGGCAATGGCTTTTTTGGCGGCATCGCTTAGCTTTCCGTTTTCGGTCATCCGGCTTACGCCATCCTTTATTAGTTTGGTATGGATGTGCATGCCGCTGCCTGCTTTGCCTACCGTAATCTTTGGTGCAAAAGTTACCGTAACGCCGTATTTATGTGCCAGGGTACGGATGATCCATTTGGCTACCAGCAGTTGGTGCGCTGCATCCACCACCGGACATGGCAAAAACTCAAGCTCATTTTGTTCGTAAAGTGTATTGCCCAAAGTAAAGTTGCCCACTTCGCTGTGGCCGTATTTTAGTTTTCCGCCGGCCTGCGCTATGGCGAGCATCACTTCGTGCCTGAAAGCATCCGACTTGTTGAACGGTGACGACTCGTGATAGCCTCGCTGATCGACGGCTTCGTACAAGGGATCGTTGTCGGAGATGATGTAAAATTCAAGCTCACCCATGGCATGAAACTCATAGCCGGTTTTTTCTTTGAGCAGCGCATGGGCTTTTTGCAAAATGTATTCGGGAGCGCTTTCCAGCGGATCGCCATTTTTGTCGTAAAAGCCGCACAGGATGTCGAGTGTAGGAATGTCGTTGAAAGGATTTACGAATGCTGTTTTATACTGCGGAATCACGTAGAGATCGCTGCTTCCGGCTTCGATGTGTGAGAACAAGCTGCTGCCGTCGATGCGCTCGCCCATAGTGAGCACGTCCTGAAGGTGTTCACGGCTATTGATGACAAAAGTGAGCGTTTTCAGTCGCCCGTCTTCACCGGCATAGCGCAGGTTGAGCATCTCTATGTTGTGGTCTTCGATGTACAATATCAAGTCTTCGCGCGTAAACTCTTCGGGTGGTTTGTTGAGGTACTGCACCAGTGGATTGGGATTCATCAGGATCTTGTTCTTCATGTCTTTAATCTGTTTTTCTACTTAAAAAGTTTTTGATAAATGGCCGCCAAAGGTAGATTAGATTTTAGTGTCCGTGCAGGTTTCGTAGCGGATAAAGCCGCAGCGAATGGTTTTGTTAGATTGCTATCAAAAATGGTTGCCTGTTAGGAGTTGCAAGATCAAAAACCTCAAAATTGAATAGTTTTGCAAATCATTCCTTCCTACTCAAAATTGAAGCGGATGGTTATCATTTTTTTTAAAAATAAAGCATTATGCAAAAGATGTTATTATTAGGCGACGAAGCTGTTGCACAGGCAGCTATCGACGCCGGAATATCGGCGGTATTTTCTTACCCGGGCACGCCTTCCACCGAGATCACCGAATACGTGCAGTCGTCGAAACAGGCACGTGAGAACAAAGTTGTGGCATCCTGGACTGCCAACGAAAAAACCGCTATGGAAGCTGCCCTGGGCGTTTCGTATGTAGGCAAGCGCGCCATGACCTGCATGAAACACGTGGGTTTGAACGTAGCTGCCGATGCTTTTATGAATGCCGGCGTTACGGGAGCCAACGGCGGTCTGCTGGTTGTTTCAGCCGACGATCCGTCGATGCACTCTTCACAAAATGAGCAAGACTCGCGCTTTTTTGGCAAATTTGCTATGATCCCCACCCTGGAACCTTCCAACCAGCAGGAAGCTTACGACATGGTTTTTTATGGTCTGGATTTATCCGAAAGACTACATACACCGGTTTTGTTGCGTATTACTACACGTCTGGCGCACTCGCGCGCTGGTGTGCAACGCAAAGAGGCACGGCCACAAAACGAAATACGCCTGCCCGGCGACCCGAAGCAGTTTATTCTGTTACCGGCCATTGCCCGTAAGCGCTACAAAGGTCTGCTGGCAAATCAGGCACATTTTATTAATGAATCAGAAACATCCGGCTACAACCAATACATCGATGGCTCCGATCACGCATTGGGCATCATCGCCAGCGGTATCGCTTATAATTATTTGCTCGAAAACTTTGCAGATCGTGAGATTCCCTTTCCGGTGCTCAAGATTAATCAATATCCGGTTTCGCGCACTTTATTGGCAAAACTCGAAAAGGAATGCGAAAGCATCCTGGTGCTCGAAGAAGGGGCGCCGGTAATCGAGGAGCTTTTGAAAGGCTATCTTTCAAAAAATCTAAATGTAAAAGGTCGCCTCGACGGCACCGTTCCGCGCGATGGCGAATTGAATCCCAATGTGGTGGCACGTGCCTTGGGGCTTGAAGATACTTATGGCCAGGAGGTTCCCGCACTGGTGGTTGGTCGCCCGCCTTCGATGTGCGCAGGATGTGGCCATATAGATACCTACAATGCACTGAATGTTGCTATGGAGAAATATGGCAAAGGACGCGTCTTCTCTGATATTGGCTGCTACACCCTCGGAGCGCTGGCACCTTTTAATGCCATCAATACCTGTGTGGATATGGGCGCCTCCATCACCATGGCCAAAGGCGCCGCCGATGTTGGCTTTGCACCGGCAGTGGCCGTTATCGGCGATTCTACCTTTACCCATTCCGGCATTACCGGCTTGCTCGATGTGGTCAACAACAACTCCAACGTCACTGTGATTATCAACGATAACTCTACCACCGGCATGACGGGTGGACAAAAATCGGCAGCCACAGGAAAAATTGAAGACATCTGCCGTGGCCTCGGCGTTTCCGACGAACACATCCATGTAATAAAGCCGCTGAAAAAACACCACGACGATAATGTTCAGGTGCTTCTTGAAGAACTGCAATACGAAGGCCCTTCGGTGATAATCACCAGGCGCGAGTGCATACAAACACTCAACAAGCGCATGCGCGACAAGGCCAAAGCAAGAATCATAGAAGCAGAAAAACAGCAGGCATAAAAATTATCAAAATACAATTTAGCATGAAAAAAGATATAATTCTGGCAGGTGTGGGTGGACAAGGAATCCTTTCGATAGCTGCATGTATTGGACTTGCTGCCGTGGATAACGGTTTATTCCTGAAGCAGGCCGAAGTGCATGGCATGAGTCAGCGAGGTGGCGATGTGCAATCCAACCTGCGCCTGAGCGACAAGGAAATAGCTTCCGACCTGATTCCTTACGGGCAGGCCGACCTGATCATCTCGGTAGAACCACTCGAATCGTTGCGCTATCTGCCGTGGCTCCACAGCAATGGATGGCTCATCACCAGCTCCAACGCTTTTATCAATATTCCCAACTATCCCGACCAGGAAGCTGTGAAAGCAGAAATTAAAAAGATAAAAAATCACATCTTCATCGACGCCGAAGCCATCGCCAAAGAGCTGGGTTCGGTGAGGTCGGCCAACATGGTGATGCTGGGTGCGGCAGCTCCTTTTCTTGAAATGCCCTTTACGGAACTCGAAAAAGCCATCGCAAAACTATTTGGAAACAAAGGTGAAGCTGTAGTTAATCTTAACCAAAAGGCAATGAAAGCCGGCTATGAGTTTACCAACCAGGTGGTTGGGAAAGCTTGATGGCATGACCTGGTTATTAACCATCGAAATTATTTATTTCCTCATTGTGCTCCTGGTCATCATGCGGGTGGTTTACGATACGCGCAGCGGTGCCAAAGCTCTGGCTTACATTCTCTTTATCATCTTATTGCCGGGTATCGGCATGTTGTTCTATTTTTCTTTTGGTGTTAATTACCGTAAGCATAAATTATACAGTAAGAAAATAGTAGAAAACGAGGAGTTGCTTCAAAAAATTAAGACACATCTTCGTAATTATTCTGAGCAAAAGTTGCAGTCGGCACGTCTATCGCCTGAGTACAATACATTAGCACGGTTTATTTCCAATTCGACTACAAGCCCGCTCACCGGCAACGATTGCGTTAAATTGCTTTTGAACGGAGAAGAAAAATTTCCGGAAGTGCTGAGGGCGCTGCAAGACGCACAGTCGCACATCCATCTCGAATATTATATTTATGAAAATGATGAAACTGGAAATGAGATAGCTGAAATATTAATGGAAAAAGCACGCCAGGGTGTGGAGGTGCGCTTTATGTACGACGATTTTGGCAGCCACGGGCTGGGCAAACGATTTATAAAACGACTGGAAGATGCCGGCGTGGAGACAGCGCCTTTTTATAAAATAAAATGGTAC
>SABY01000190.1 GCA_009928785.1 Clostridia bacterium
CCTTCGTGCCTCTGTGGTGAAAATACAGAAAACCAAGAAAAACCACCAAGACACAACGACACGAAGAAAAAAAATCAAAAAAAATAATCTCTGTGCCTTAGTGCCTTTGTGGTGAAAGGTATTTTTGTCTTTCTCTGTGCCTTCGTGCCTCTGTGGTGAAAATACAGAAAACTAAGAAAAACCACCAAGACACAACGACACAAAGGAAGAAATTAATAAAAACATCTTCTCTAATTTTTCTCTGTGCCTTCGTGCCTCTGTGGTGAAAATACAGAAAACTAAGAAAAACCACCAAGACACAACGACACAAAGAAAAAAAATCAAAAAAAATAATCTCTGTGCCTTGGTGCCTTTGTGGTGAAAGGTATTTTTGTCTTTCTCTGTGCCTTCGTGCCTCTGTGGTGAAAATACAGAAAACTAAGAAAAACCACCAATACACAACGGCACGAAGAAAGAAATTAATAAAAACATCTCTTCTAATTTTTCTCTGTGCCTTCGTGCCTTTGTGGTGAAAGGTATTTTTGTCTTTCTCTGTGCCTCCGTGCCTCTGTGGTGAAAATACAGAAAACTAAAAAAAACCACCAAGACACAACGACACAAAGGAAGAAATTAAAAAAACCTCTGCCGCACTGACAGAGGTTCCTTACCTAATAAAACTATGATTAACAAATACTTGGTAGTATTCTTTTTATGAATGTTAACAAACACCCTGATCCATCATGGAATTGGCAACTTTGAGGAAGCCGGCCACGTTGGCACCTTTTACGTAGTTGATAAAACCATCCTCCTGCTTGCCATTCACAACACATTGCTCGTGGATGTCTTTCATGATCTGATGTAGTTTGGCGTCCACTTCTTCGCGGGTCCAATTGTATTTCATCGAGTTCTGCGACATTTCAAGGCCTGAAGTGGCTACACCACCGGCGTTGACAGCTTTGCCAGGCCCAAATAAGATTTTGTGTTTCTGGAAAATCTCCACAGCTTCCGGGGTAGAAGGCATGTTGGCAACTTCGGCCACGCAGAAAACTTTGTTATTTATGAGATTCTGAGCATCTTCTTTGCCGAGTTCGTTTTGTGTAGCGCAGGGCAAAGCCACATCGCATTTTACTTCCCAGGGACGTTTTCCGGCAACAAATTTAGCGTTAGGGAATTTCTTGGCATAAGGAGCTACGATATCCTGGTTGCTGGCGCGGAGTTCGAGCAAATAGTCGATTTTCTCACCTGCAATCCCATCTTCATCATAGATGTATCCGTCGGGACCGGAGATGGTAACAACTTTACCACCCAGCTCACTAATTTTTTGTGCAGCGCCCCAGGCTACGTTACCAAAGCCTGACAAAGCCACTTTTTTGCCTTCGAGGGTTTGGTTTTTGGTAGCAAGCATTTCCTGTACAAAGTACACAGCGCCAAAGCCTGTAGCTTCCGGACGGATAAGGCTGCCGCCCCAGCCGCGTCCTTTGCCGGTAAATACGCCTGTATTTTCCTGAGCCAGTTTTTTATACATTCCATACATAAATCCAATTTCACGGCCACCCACGCCAATATCACCGGCGGGAACGTCGGTTTGAGGACCAATCACCTGCCACAGTTCCAACATCAGCGACTGGCAGAAACGCATAATCTCGCCATCTGATTTTCCTTTGGCATCAAAGTCAGAACCACCTTTACCACCACCCATAGGTAGTGTAGTGAGACTGTTTTTGAAGGTTTGCTCAAATCCTAAAAACTTCAGGATACTAAGGTTCACGCTTGGGTGAAAACGCATGCCGCCTTTGTAGGGTCCGATGGCGTTGTTGAATTGCACACGATAACCGAGGTTTACCTGCACGTTTCCATTGTCGTCAACCCATGGAATCTTGAAAGTAAGAATACGATCAGGCTCCACAATACGCTTGAGGATGCCTGCGCTTTCAAACTGAGGGTTATCATTCAAAACATCTTCGAGTGTCTCGAGCACCTCGTGCACTGCCTGAAGATATTCCACTTCACCCGGATGTTTTTTTTCCAGGTCATTCATGAATTTGTTGAGATCCATTACAATCAAATTTAAGTGATAAAATATTGGTGTGAACTTATTAGCAATGTTGCATTTAGAACAGTACAAAGGACGCGCTTATCATCGAACCCACCAAACCTTTTCAGCCCTTTCGCCACAGGTGTAAGGAGTTGTAAAAATTGAAGATTTTGATGACTAATTTTTTGGTAAAACAATATTTCTTGCTTTTTTTGTTTTGTTAAAAACTGGTTTGTAAATATCAAAATGGCCATCTATCCGACAACAAAATGAAACCTGCTGCCTCACCCATCATATCGCGACTCATCAGCATCACAGGATTGGTGCAGGGCGTTGGCTTCAGGCCATTCATTTACAAGCTGGCGCACCACCACAAAATTTACGGACACGTCGCCAACAATTTGCAAGGGGTCACCATTCACGCAGAAGGAACCCACCACCAGATCACATCATTTATTGCCGATATCCGTCAACAGGCGCCGCCGGCTGCCGCTATCGATACGATCGGAATAGAGCCAGCGTCCGTCGGGCAATTTATTGCCTTCGAAATCCTGCGCAGCAGCGACAATAGCAGCGGCATCACCGAGGTAAGCCCCGACATAGCCGTGTGCGACGATTGCCTGCACGATATGAAGCACCAGCCACACCGCCTCGACTATCCTTTTACCAACTGCACCAACTGTGGCCCCCGTTTTTCGATTATCGGCAACCTGCCCTACGACCGCGAGAAAACGGCCATGCAACCTTTCGAAATGTGCCAACAATGCCGCAGCGAATATACCGATATGCTCAACCGCCGCTTCCATGCGCAACCGGTAGCCTGCAACCACTGCGGCCCGGAATATCAACTTATCGAAAATGGAAACTGTGTCACAGGCATCGAAAATATTCTTAGGCGAACTGCCAGCCTGGTGGAGCAAGGAAAAATTGTGGCAGTTAAAGGCATAGGCGGCTTCCACCTGATGTGCGACGCTACCATCGAAACAGCAGTGGCCAATTTGCGGCAACGCAAGCTGCGCGAAGGAAAACCCTTTGCGGTGATGTTTAGTGGGTTGGATTCGCTAAGCCAATACGACGATCTTTCGGAGGCCGAAGAACAATGGATAAGCTCCTGGCAGCGCCCCATTGTGCTGCTTCGCACCAAACTCAATCTGGGGCCTTCCGTCACCAATGGCTTCAGCCACCTGGGCGTGATGTTGCCCTACATGCCCATCCATCACCAGCTTTTCGAAATGCTGCAAACTCCTGCAGTGGTGCTCACCAGCGGCAACCTTTCGGATGAACCGATAATCCTCGACAACGACATTGCGATAAGCCGACTAAAAACCATTGCCGATGCATTTCTGGTTTATAACCGCGACATTATCAACCGCACCGACGATTCCGTTGGGCTGGTGGTGCGCAACAAACCCATGCTCCTACGCCGCTCCCGTGGATTTGCGCCCACACCCATCCGAACCAATCTTAACACCGATAATCTTTTGGCCACCGGCGCCGAATTGGTCAATTGTTTTGCGGTAGGCAAAGGCAAGCTGGCCATTATGAGCCAACATATCGGCGACTTGAAAAATTTTGAAACCAACGAATTTTTTGAAGAAACGATTACCAAATTTCAAAAGTTATTTCGTGTAAAACCTGAAGCTGTGGCCGTGGATATGCACCCCGATTATCTGTCAACGCGCTATGGCAAAAGCCTGGGGATTCAGGTGGTTGAAGTGCAGCACCATCATGCGCACATCGCTTCGTGCATGGCCGAACACAAGCTCGACGAGCCGGTAATTGGCATCAGCATGGACGGCACGGGTTATGGCGATGACGGCAACATCTGGGGTGGCGAGTTTTTGGTTTGCGATCTAAAAGATTACCGGCGCTTCAACCATTTCAGCTATGTGCCCATGCCTGGCGGCGACCTGGTAACCAAAGCTCCCTGGCGCACCGCACTGTCGTATCTGATGGCCGCCTTTGGTCACGACATTGATTTATCAGGTTTTAGTTTTTTAAAAAATATTGCTTCCGCAGAAATTGAACTGGTGCGCGAGGCCATCATCAAAAATATTAATGCGCCGCTAAGCAGCAGTTGCGGGCGCCTGTTTGATGCGGTGAGCGCGCTTATCGGCGCATGCACCCACGCAGGCTTTCATGCCGAAGCACCCATGCGACTGCAGGATTTGGTGCAGGAAGACATCAGCGAAAGCTATCCATGTATTAATGAAAAAATAATTGATTTCAGCCCGATGATCCATGCCATCGTCGATGACATCAAAAATGAAACACCGGCGGGTATAATTGCAGCGCGGTTTCATAATACGGTGGTGGAAGCTATTGTGCAAACCGCCGTGCAACTGCGCCGACAAAGCAATTTACAAAAAGTGGTGCTTTCGGGCGGCAGTTTCCAAAATGAAATCCTACTCGACAGGTCGATAGAAAAGCTGCAGGCGCAGGGTTTTGAAGTTTTCTGGCATCAGCTTATTCCTGCCAACGACGGCGGCATCGCCCTGGGACAATTGGCCATAGCGGCCAAGCGCTTACGCGGATAATAAAAACACCAGGCAGTCATTTTTTTTGATGCCAACATCGACAGAAGGTTATTTTTGTAATTCAAAATTCGTTTTTAATAATTCAAAAATCAAAACTATTATGTGTTTAAGCGTACCGGCTCAAGTGATGAAAATTGAAGGCGACACTGCCGAAGTGAGTGTGGGCGGAACACTGCTCAGCGCCAACCTTAGCCTGGTGGACGATGTGGTGGTGGGCGATTACATCCTGCTGCACACAGGCTTTGCATTGCAAAAAATTGATGCCGAAGAAGCTGCTGAAACACTCAGAACCTTTAATGAATTCAAAGAGCTGAACGAAGCGCTGGACGACGAAGAAAAGGTTTCGGGAAAGCGGATTGTTTAACAGCAGGTTGTTTGTTGTTTGTTGTTTGTTTCCCGAATCGCAAAGCTCTCGGGATTTCCCCGATGGGTCGGGGCAGGCAACTGCGCTCAAGTTTGTTGTTCGTTGTTTGTTGTTCGTTGTTCGTTGTTTGTTTCCCGAATCGCAAAGCTCTCGGGATTTCCCCGATGGGTCGGGGCAGGCAACTGCGCTCAAGTTTGTTGTTC
>SABY01000191.1 GCA_009928785.1 Clostridia bacterium
CGTTAGCAACAAGGTTGAAAAACAAACAATCAGCATAAAAAGATAGACAGAATCAGTTTGGAGAAATTTATTTTTCCCTCCCACTTTTGCCCTGATGGGCAATTAGGATTTGGATAGCACTTGAAAGAAGAGCCAACACACAAAACAGCACATTTGCAAGCTCCACGAGCCGACCCACAAACCAAAGTTTGCAAAAGAGCTGTTTCTTTGCACACACAACAGCGATTTTTGATAAATTTATAACTTTTAAAACATCATTGTCCAAATGTCATTTAACAAGATACTTAACAAATACAGAAAACCTGCCTGTTCAGAAAGAGATAAAAGCACCCGTTTAGAATTGCTAAGATCACGATTTTTACTAACTGATGTCACTGACTCCGACAAATTCAAAAATAACTACCAAACGCACCGGTATTATAAAAACATTGCCCATGCAAAAAATTAGCATTATTACCGCTTTATTGTTCTTCATTACCTTTGGAACAATTACAACAGCCTCTGCCCAAAATGCCAAAGCCGACAGCCTTGTTACTCTCTTGCAAACTACCAAAAATGTGAGCGAAAAGCAAGATATACTAAGAAGAATTGCCAATATATACGAATATTCCGGTGATTGGGATACTTACTACCACTGGGTAGAGCAGATGCTCGAACTTGCCCGGCAGGAAAACGACAGCTCTTGTCTTGCCGAAGCGTACAACAAATTGGGAATATCAAGCTGTTACACCGGGCAAAATGAACAAGCCATCGAAAATTTTACCGCCGCCCTTGAAATAAACAAAGCGATGGACGAGCAGGCAAGCGTTGCCAACAGTTATGAAAATTTGGGTATTGTTTACAACGAAATGGGCGATTTTGACAAAGCCATTGAGTGCCAGCTAAAATCCGTAGAAATACGTAAACCCATTAATTATTCCCGTTTGTTTAATAATTATATGAACCTGTCGATACTGTACGGGGCTATCAATAATGCAGAAAAGCAAGGATATTATATTGATTTGGCCAAACATGAAATAGTTTCAAAGCAGGGAATAAGCGCTGAAAACAAAGCCGTTTTCTATAATGGACTGGGAGATTTTTACAAAGGACAGGGACTTAACGACAGCAGCATTGTATGTTACAGGAAAGTAGTCCGTTATTCCAAAGAAGCGGAATGGAACAGGGGCATTACTTCAGGATGGGGCAGCCTTGCCGATATTTTTCAGGAAATGGGAGAGTTGGACAGCGCAATAGTTTACCACCGGAAATCATTGGAACTTTCGGAACAGATAGACGAATGTATGAGCATTGCCGAAGAACTAACTGCCCTGGCAAAAATTTACGCCCAAAAGAACGATGACAACAAGGCGGTAAGCTATGCTGAAAAAGCATTGGAAAAAGCCCGCTCGTGCAAATTACTGGAAGTGGAAAGCCGGATACTGGAATTTATAGCCGGTTATTATGCAGGAAAAGGCAATTACAAACAGGCTTACGAGCATCACCAACAGTTCACGGCAGTAGAAGACTCAATCCGTTCGGCCGATATTATCAATAAAATGGCCGAACTCGAAATACAGCACCAAACCAAAGAAAAAGAACAACAAATAGAACTACTTTCAGCCGAGAACCAGATTAAAAACCAGCGGGTTATTTTATTCATTGCCATTTCGGTATCGTTGCTGCTGCTGCTCGCAACAGGCGTTATGTTTTATTTCCGCAAAAAAAAGCAAAACCAACAAAAACAGGAAATCCTGCGACAGCAACTCCTGCGCTCGCAAATGAACCCGCACTTCCTGTTCAATGCCCTGGGCAGCATACAAAACTACATGCTTAACAACAACGCCAAGGAAGCCGCCGGATACCTCAACAACTTTGCTTCGCTTACCCGTGCCATCCTCGAACACTCCGCCGAGGAAAGTATTCTGCTCGAAGACGAAATCGATGCCCTGCACAACTACATCAAGCTCGAACAAATGCGCCTGCAACACAGCTTTAGTTACACAATAGAATTTGATGGGGAAGTAGAACCCGAATTTATCAAAATACCTCCCATGCTTATCCAGCCTTTTGTGGAAAATGCCATAAAACACGGACTGAAAAACGCCAGGGGGGAACTGAAAATAAGATTCGAAGACTGCGACGATACCTTAAAAGTAAGCGTTAGCGACAGCGGCAAAGGCTTCGATGAAAATAACATACAGGGCAAAACACATAAATCAATGGCAATGGCTATTTTTGCAAAAAGAATCCGCCTGTTGAAAAAGAAATACAGCAAAAAGGCAGGCTTTGATATTCAAAGCTTCCCAAACAAAGGAACAAAGGTAATTATTAACATACCGGTTATTGACTGATAAATGAGACAAATGAAAGTAGCAATAATAGAAGACGAAATACCATTACGGGAAACCAACAGGCAACTGCTGCAAAACAATTTTCCGCAAATGGAGATTGTGGGCGAAGCAGGAACAGTGGCCGAATCCATAGCAATGCTCAAAAACGCCAACCCCGATTTGGTACTGATGGATATTGAACTGGCCGATGGCAACTGCTTCCAGGTATTGCAGGCCTGTAAGCCATACACGTTCAGGGTGGTTTTTATAACCGCTTACAACCAATACGCCATTAAAGCCATAAAATTCAGCGCCATCGACTACATTCTAAAACCCGTGAACGAATACGAGTTTTGTAATGCCATAAACAATGTCATTGATAAAACCCGGGCAGATGAACTGCTGGTTCAGACAGCGCATTTTGAAAAACAATACACCTCTAAAGACAGCCCTGAAAAAATCGTCCTGCGCACCGCCGAAACCCTTCATATTGTAAATATTGCAGAAATCAACCACTGTAAAAGCGACAACAGTTACACCACTTTTTTTATCCGCGGACAAAAACCGGTAATCGTGTCCAAAAGCATCAAAGAATACGAAGAACTGCTTTCCGCATATAATTTTATCCGTCCACACCAGTCTTACTTAGTCAATATGGATGCCATTGCCTGCATCGACAAAACCGACGGCGGCTTCATCATCCTGAACAACAAAACCGAAATACCCCTTTCCAAACGCCGAAAACAAGCTGTAATGGACAAACTGGAAAGCTTAATAAAATAATCCGGCAGGCAGTTTTCCCGTTTTTCTTCATTCCGGGATATTTTTCAAAATTCCTTTTGCCGGATTCAAATTTAGCCGGCTTTATTCCCTTTTATCGCATTTTTTTGTGGTTGAAAAATACCATATAAGATGCAAACACCATTCAATAAACTCATCATTTCCACGCAGGAGTTTTACCATCTTGTCAATATTCACGACATACTTTACTGCCGTAGCGATAACTCCTACACCACTTTTTATGTCAGAAACTGCGGACAGGTAACTGTATCGGCTTCTATCAAAAAGGTAGAAGAAAAGCTAAAGGGCCATCATTTTATCCGCCCGCACCAGTCATATTTAGTCAACGCCGATTACATTCAAAGTATTAGCAGGAAACAGGAAATTAAAATACACATAAACGGGGATATAACCAACCCCGTAAGCAAACGCATGAAGAAAGACTTTTTGCAGAATCTAGAAAATTTGTTCCGCCTTCAAATCCCATAATGCCGCTTTCAAATGCAAATCTACCGCATTCAAACACCTGATTGTAAGATGTTTATATTGCATATCTTTGCGTGTAATGATTGAATTTTACATCTAAAAAATACGATTATGAATAAAGCAATACTACTCATTAGCTTTGTTGTGTTAACGGCAGGGCTTTCGGCAAACGCCCAAATTATCGACCCAAAAAAAGAGGCAAAACGCCAGGGTACAAACCGGGCAAACAACAAAGTAGAACAGGGCGTTGATGCCGGTTTCGATAAACTGGAAGAAGGCATTGGCAAGCTTTTCAAAAAAAAGAAAAAGAAAGGCAAAGGAGACAATACCGCAAATAATACCGGGGAAAATCGGGAAGAAAGCTATCCGTCCGACAACGGCAGTTCGGTAAAAGGCAAAGACCCCGAAGCGCTTTTCGCACACGGCATGTACCCGCCCGATGGAGCTACCGATGTGCCAATTCCGGTAACCATAAAATGGACAGCAACAGATGGCGCAAAGAGATACGAATTTTATCTGAATAAAGTAAACCCCGATGGCACCCACGAAGAAAGCGCTCCATTGGGGGTAGCTTCTAAAAACGAATATAGTTGTTCGGAACTGGAAGCCAATACAACTTATAGTTGGAAACGAGTAGGGATGGATTCAAACGGGAGGTACATACCGCCGGGCAGTGGCGGAACTTTCACAACAGGCGATGGCTCTGCTACAACAAACGCCGCCCAAAAACCGGATGTACAATGGAGCCGTTTCGATTTTGTACCAGGCGATGAAGTGATTTTTGAAGACATGCCCGATAGGACGGAAGAAAACGGCGAGTTCCCCTCTCGTTGGGATTTGAAAGAAGGAAACGCCGAAATTATACAGGTAAACGGCGAAAAAGTCATCTGTTTTCCACAAGGAGGGGAGATTGTCCCATATCTCAAAGATTCCGGGAGCGACTACCTGCCCGATGTGTTTACCTTTGAATTTGACGCCTTTTTTATGCCGGGATATGCCCGCCGGTATTATATATACTTTTCCGACCGCAAAAATCAATCGTCCAACGGCAACGGATACGCCGTTATCTATGTAAATTCCATAGCCTTTGGCGAAAGCGAAGGGACTTATCCCGGTGCAGAAGGCAGTAACCATTCGAAAAATGGCGGATGGCGACATATTTCCATTGCCTTTACACAAGGAAAATTAAAAATGTATATGGACGACACACGCCTTATTAACATTCCTCGTTACGGAGCTAATCCTTCGGGCATAACTATCAACTGCGAAGGCTACGCCGGCGACAAACCGGAAGAACTCCAATACATTAAAAACGTGCGCATAGCCAAAGGCGGCGTAAAATACTACGACCGGGTAATGAGCGAAGGAAAAATCGTGTGCAACGGCATTCGCTTCGACGTAAACAAAGCTACCCTGAAACCCGAAAGTATGGGACCCATTAATGAAATATTCAGCCTATTGCAAAAACAGCC
>SABY01000192.1 GCA_009928785.1 Clostridia bacterium
TCCCAGCGAGGGGCGGGGGAGACAAATAACAAATCAATTATTCCCAGGCATAAATGCCTGAGCTACAAAAAGTGTGACTTTATGGACAAACACTAAATAATTACAATTTTTAAAGATTAACTGACTACATTCTTTTTTATCCCAACCTACAAAGCCGTTTTAAACTTAATTTTGCGCAAAATTGTTGACGAATAAATATCAACTTACAAAACAAAGGAGTACCATTGAATTTTACTGATTTTGATTTGCACGACGCCGTGATGGAAGGCGTAGAAGCCATTGGTTACGAAAAGCCCACCGTCGTGCAGGAGCTGGCCATTCCGTACATTATGGCACAAAAAGACGTTATAGCCTGCGCACAGACAGGCACGGGCAAAACAGCAGCTTATGTTTTGCCACTTTTGCACAATCTGCTCACGCATCCTGGCGGCGGAAAAAGTATCCGTGCACTCATCATTGCCCCCACACGCGAGCTTGCCGTACAAATCGACCAACAACTCGAAGGCTTTGCCTATTTCGCCGGCCTGAGTTCCATCGCCATTTATGGAGGAGGTACCGGAGCCGACTTTGAAACCGAAAAAAGAGCTGTGAAAGAAGGCGCAGATGTGATCGTGGCTACTCCCGGCCGTCTTCTTTCTCATCTTAGCCTGGGCTACGTTAAATTCGACAAGCTAAGCTGCCTGATCCTCGACGAAGCCGACCGCATGCTCGACATGGGCTTTTTGCCCGACATCCAGCGCATCATCAGCTTTTTGCCCGAAGAGCGGCAAACGCTGATGTTTTCGGCTACCATGCCCGAAGAGATTCGCCGCCTGGCGCGCAAGGTAATGCAAGCCCCGGAAGAGATAAGTCTCGCCGTGTCGAAACCCGCCGAGAATGTATTGCAGGCTGCCTATATGGTGCACGATAGCCAAAAGACAAAACTGCTCAAAAGCCTTATTCAGAACAAGAAAGAGCTTGCCTCGATATTAATTTTCTCGGCAACCAAATCGAGTGTGAAAGACCTCGAGAACGAGCTGAAACGGATGAAGATGGACGTGCGCGCCATCCATTCCGATCTGGATCAAAGTGTGCGCAAAGAGGTGCTCAATGATTTCAAAAACCGCCACGTGCGCATTCTGGTTGCCACCGATATAGTTTCCAGAGGCATCGACGTGGACAACATCAGCCTGGTGCTCAACTACAATGTGCCGCAGGATGCCGAAGATTATGTGCACCGCGTGGGTCGTACAGCACGTGCCGAAAAAACCGGCGTGGCCATCACTTTTATTAATCAAAAAGAAGTGCGCAATTTTCAAAAGATAGAAAAACTCATCGGCAGCGAGGTGCGCAAGCTACCGCTGCCCGAAGAACTGGGTGAAGCTCCGGCCTACGAAGCGTCGCATCGAAGTTCGGCTGGGGGCAGAGGTAAACCTGGTGGAGGGAAATCATTTCATAAAAAACCCGGCGGCAGCAACCCGAATCACAACCGCAAACCCCGACCACCCAAAGCACAGGATTAACCCGTTGTAAATTTTGCCTATTTTTGCGCCGCTTCGATTTATTAATAATCATTTGTCAATGAGTGTTCCTATCAAAGAGCTAAGCTACGACCAGATCAGCAGTATCCTGAAAGAGAAGGATAACCGTGTGATTTTTCGTAAAACCAATATCATCCCCGACGACGAGGATCTTTTTGCGGAGCTGCAGACTTACGTCAACGATAAGAACATCCCCCTCAAGTCGGTTTTGGGTGTTGATATTTACCAATACAGCACCGGCTATAGCCATTTTGAGCAGGCACTCATTCCTTTTCTTTTTCGCCGGTTTATGGAGGTGGCCATTCAGCAATGTTTTGCCAACCATAAATACATTTTCCAAAAATACGATGAGGAAAAGATTAATAAACACTTCATCAGCACCGGCGACGGTGGTTTCTTTATCTTCGACACGCCGCTCCACTCGCTGCTTTTTGCCATCAACATGGCCATCATATTGCGTGTTTACAATGCGTTTCATTTTTATCCCAAGTTGCGCAGCATCATCGGCAGCATCAATTTGCGCTACGCCATCACCTACGACAACATCTACAAATTTGGCGACAACTTCTTTGGCCGCGCCATCATCAACTGCGCCCGTATCCTGCAGCGCGACAACCTGAACCGCTGCCTGATAGATCAAAACGTGAACAAATGGTTTCTGGTAAACATCGGCGGACTCGAAAACCTGCAGGTAATCACCATGACCGAAATTTCGAATATCGAGGAATTTCTCGACGATTACGACTGCAACATTCTCGACGACTACCCCGACGAGATATTCGGCATCATCGAAAAACGCACCTATGGTATCATCAACTCCGACATCCTCAAAATCGGCATCATCAAATCCAAAAATACAGAGCTTAACATTTACCTCCTTCACCTGCAGGTAGCGCTCAAACTCATCAACGACGACGACCCGGAGCAAACCAAGGTATTTACCATTAGCCTTGGGAATCTCAATACAACAGGGATTTAATTCGTAGGAGTTGTTTTCGTGGATTATTCGATTGTCCGCTAATTTCCGCCAATCAGGCGAATTCCCGCTATTTCATTTTTGTTTAATATTTTTAAATAGCAATGGCTGCGCCCCGCGCCCTGCAACTTAATCCTGCGGTTTAAACCTGTCCAGCTTCCATCGTTTGTGCGACCAGAGCCAGTTGCCGGGAATGTGTCGGATAATCCCTTCGAGCCGGTGGGCATAAGCCTGCGTGATGGCTCCCGGAGCAGCACTTTGCGGATTTCCTTCAAGCACGGAAAGTTCTAAAGTATAAAACCCTCTTTTTACGCGCTGTATGTCGGCAAAGATTACCGGAAGGTTGCGCTGCCTGGCGTGTTTTTCCGGGCCATTGAGAAAGGCCGTCTTTTCTCCAAAGAAATCTACCCAGATGGCTCTGTCGGGTTTTGAAGGACTTTGGTCGGCGGCCATGACAAAAACTGAAGCGGTGTCGCTTAGTTCATCAAAGGTGCGGCTGGTAGCACGTGTAGATGCCAGCAGAGTGCCGGTACGCGAGCGGTTGCGGCGAATGCGCCTGTCGAGATAAGGATTGCTGAGCTGGGAATAAAAAGCCACAAACTGAAAATCTTTTTTTTGCAATGCCGGCGCCAGCGCACCCCATTCCCAGTTGCCGTAATGACAAGGCGTAGCGATGATCGATTTGGAAGTTCCGGAAAGCTGATCAAGAAGTTCGGGATTTATGATTTTGTGCCGTCGCACCAATTGCCGCCTGCTCATTGTGAAAGCTTTGAACCCTTCCACCATCACATCCGTAAGGTTTTTATAGGCCTGGCTGGTGAGGGCATTTATTTCCTTTTCGGTTTTATCGGGAAAGCAGCGGCGCAGGTTGTTTTGGATAACAGATTCGCGGTAACCAAAGACGTGTTGCATAAAAAACCGGACAACGTCCGAGAAAATATAGAGTACCCGAAAGGGCAGAAGGCTTACCAAAATGATGAAAAACCAGGCAACGCCTGTGAAGATGAGATTCATGGTGCGAAAATATGCTTTATTCTTTTGATTGTACATTTGTTAACGTGCTCCGAATTTTTATCCATTCTAAGTTGGTTCACCACTATTTTGGGATAAATTTGCCGGCAAACCCTTTCATTTTTTTTATTAATAAAAACGAAAACAAACAGGGAGGTGAAAATTGGAGAAAACTGCAACTGCCGGAAATAAAGGCAAAAAAGTTCGTTCGGATTGTCATGTTACAATCGGGCTTACCAGCTCTGGAGGCATCGTTATCGAGCTTACCAGCAAGGTAAAGTTTATGTTTGGTGCCGACATCACACGTCGCATCCACGAGGTGCTGCATTTTTTTGAAATCGAAAATGCACGTGTGGAGATGGAAGACAGTGGCGCACTGCCATTCGTTATGGCTGCCCGACTTGAAGCTGCCGTTAAAAAACTAGTGTCGAGCGAAAAGTCGTTTCTCACTGAGTTTCTCGAAGTGAACCGCTACGAAACCACCAAAGACCGCAACCGCTTCTCGCGGCTATATCTGCCCGGCAATTCCCCCAGCCTGATGATCAACGCCGGGTTGCATCACCCCGACGGTCTCATCCTCGATCTGGAAGATGCGGTAGCTTTTGAGAAAAAGCACGAAGCCAGGTTTTTGGTGCGCAACGCATTGCTTAGTCTCAATTTCTACGGCACCGAGAAGATGGTGCGCATCAACCAGATTCCTGCCGGCCTCGACGACCTGGACTTTATCGTCCCGCATGGCGTCAATCTGATTCTGGTGCCCAAATGCGAAAGTGCCGAACAAATTACCACCGTCAACAAGCGCATTGCCGAGTTGCAAAAATTGCACAACCTCACCGCGCCAGTTTGGCTCATGCCCATCATCGAAAGTGCACTTGGCGTAATAAAATCTTACGAAATTGCTTCGTCAGCCGACAATATTGTAGCGATGGCCATTGGCCTCGAAGACTATACTGCCGACCTGGGCGTGCGCCGCACCAACGAAGCCACCGAATCGTTTTTTGCCCGCACCATGCTCGTCAATGCTTGCAAGGCCGCCCGCATCCAGGCCATCGATTCTGTATTTTCTGACATCGCCGACATGGAGGCTTTGCGCCAAAATGTGATTACTAGCAAGAGCCTCGGCTTCGATGGTATGGGATGCATCCATCCGCGCCAGATAAGAGTAATCCACGAAAATTTTGCTCCCGACAAAGCAGAAATCGAAAAAGCCAAAAAAATCGTCAACGCTTTTATGGATGCCACCGAGAAAGGGCTTGGCGTGGTTTCGTTGGGAACGAAAATGATAGATGCTCCCGTGGTAAAACGCGCGCAAAAAGTTATCAATCTGGCCTTCAGCCTGCAACTCATCAGTGCCGACTGGCGCAACGAGTTCCTTGCGCCGGCCAAAGAATAATTTTATTAAAGACAAGACCCGGATTTGATTCCGGATTTTTATTTTAAAATTTTAGTAAAACTGAAAAGATGAAAAAATACGATAAACTGGTTACCAATGCCGCCGGACGCGTGGTGCCCACCTTTTTCAA
>SABY01000193.1 GCA_009928785.1 Clostridia bacterium
CAATACGCTGAAAGGCTCGTACCTGCCCGGACAGGACATCAACCCCAACATCGACGACTTTGCCGAAGAGATTTCCTCGGCACTGCTGCGCGCCAACTTTGCGCCCGACAACCTGCCGCTGCTCATCCTCGAAACCGGTCGCGCGCTGATAGACGAAGCGGGATACATCCTCGGAACCGTGATCACCAACAAGCGCAGCGCTACCGGCAAACGCACCACCACAGTGGATATCGGTGTCAACTTGCTGTTCACCTCCTACTGGTACGACCACAAGATTTCGCCTGCACAGGAGTTTACGCATTTTTCGGAATACACCACCGTGTATGGGCCGCTCTGTATGAACATCGACGTGGTGCGCGACAACGCGCTGTTGCCGCTGCTCAACAAAGGCGATCATTTTGTAATCCATCAGGTGGGCGCCTACAACATGACGCAATGGATGCAGTTTATCACCCTGCGGCCAAGCATTGTGCTCATCGACCAGGAAAGCAACGTGCACGTAATCCGCCAGGCTGAAACACTCGAAAACTTTAGCGACATGGAAGATACGCCCGAACATCTCAAAACTTTTGAACTTTAACCCTTTCATCTTTTCGCTTTCGCTAAATAATTGTTTGGGGCAATTTTTACGACAGAAAATCAAAACAGTAAAACCACGACAAGCAGAACATGATGGTAACGACCACCCGAAAGCAGTTGCTTCCTTTTGTTGACGGAATACTCAACAGCTATTCGCAGGTATTCTTTAGCAAAAACAAGGTGTTTGCTGCCATCCTGGTGGTAGTTACTTTTTTTGACTGGTTCTCGGGGCTAAGTGGTCTGTTGGCGGTAATAGTTGCTAACGTTGCCGCGCGGTTGATTGGCTTCAGCCGCTTTGGAATCAGCCAGGGCTATTACGGTTTTAATGCTTTGCTGGTTGGCCTGGGAATCGGTATTTTTTATCAGCCCGGCCTGGCATTTTTTGCGTTGCTATTTTTTGCTGCGCTTTTTACACTGTTCATCACCATCTGGCTCGAAAACTATTTTGGAAAATATGGCTTGCCTTATCTGGCGTGGCCTTTCCTGCTGGCCATCTGGACGGTAAGTCTGGCGGCACGGCAGTTTACGGAGCTTCAGATAAGCGAGCGCGGCCTTTACGTCTTCAACGAGATGTACGATTATGGCGGGCCACTGCTGGTGGACATCTATCATTATATCAACAACCTGCCCATTCATCCGGCATTGCTGATGTATTTCCAGTCGCTTGGCGCAATATTTTTTCAGCATCATCTGCTCGCCGGCATCCTCATTGCCATCGGATTGATCATCTATTCACGCATCGCCTTTCTGCTTTCGGTGGTTGGCTTTTTTTCGGCGTATTTTTATTATCTCTTTATCGGTGCCAACCTGGGCGAGCTTAGCTATTTCTACATTGGTTTCAACTACATCCTGACTGCCATTGCAATTGGTGGATTTTTCATCATCCCGTCGCGATGGTCGTTTTTGTGGGTGCTGCTGCTTACGCCCATCACCTCCATCATTATCACCTCCACCGCTACTCTGTTTTATAATCTGCATCTGAGCATTTTTTCGTTGGCTTTTAATATCGTGGTGGTGCTGTTTATTTATGTGATGAAATTCAGGCAGCATCATTTTAGTAAGCCAGAGCTGGTGGTGGTGCAGCAATATTCGCCGGAGAAAAACCTCTACACGCAGCACAACTACAGCAGCCGCTTTGATGTAGCCGCGCAACAGACGCCGATAGTGTTACCATTTTACGGTGAGTGGACGGTAACGCAGGGCCATCAGGGCGCGCTTACCCACCGCCAAGAGTGGCGCCATGCCTGGGATTTTGAAATTACTGACGAACAGGGAAAAACCTTCTCCGGCGCCGGCTCCCGCCCCGAAGATTATTATGCTTTTAATCAATCGGTGATAGCGCCTGCCGACGGCGTGGTACAGGAAATTATGGATTGCATCGACGACAACGCCATTGGAAAGGTGAATCTGGAACAAAACTGGGGCAACACCATCATCATCCGGCACGCCGACAAACTTTACAGCAAAATAAGCCACCTGCGCAAAGGCAGCTTTGTGGTAAAAAAAGGCGACGAGATCAAACGCGGCGCTTTGCTTGCCAAGGTTGGCAACTCGGGTCGCTCGCCGATGCCGCACATCCATTTCCAGTTGCAGGAAAATCCCTACATCGGCTCACAAACACGCGATTATCCTATCGCCAAATACATTGTAAAAACAGGCGACGTCCACCAATTAAAAACTTTCGCCCGTCCGCAAAAAGGAGAAACCGTGACGGGTATCACGCGCAACGCTTCCCTGTTCGACGCCTTCAATTTTGTGCCGGGACAAACCATTTCGTTTGACTATTCGCTAAATGAACAACCCGACACAAGTGTAAGCTGGGAAGTAAAAAGTGATATTTATAACCAAACCTATTTGCAATGCCGCCAAAGCGAGGCCAAGGCGTGGTTTAAAAACGACGGCACTTTGTTTTATTTTACCCATTTTGCTGGCGACGACCATTCGCTGCTTTACTATTTTTATATGGGTGCCTACATGGTGGCGCTGGGCTATTACGATCGTTTGCAACTTACCGACCAGTTTCCGCTGGCAATATTCAAAAACAGCTTTGTCAGATTTTGGCAGGACTTTGTAGCTTCCTTCCATATCTTTATGCACGCCGGTTTTGAGATGCAATATCTCGACTTCAAAGACGACCTCTCCGGCAGCCGTGTGCGCATGACTTCGGAGGTTAACCTGCATTACAGCCGCAAATCGGGTAGCCTTTCTACGTTTGAAATTATTGTAAATCACAACAGAATAGAAAAATTTGCAATGCACACCCCCAAGCTCAAACTCAACGCCACCGAAACGGAATCATGAAAAGGTCTTCATTTATAAATAAATGTCCCCGGCTTTGCGGTATGCTTCTACTCTCTGCAGTGCTGCTTTTCCCGTTGGTGGTGGCCGGACAGCAAAAGCAAAATGCCGACAGCCTGACATATTCGTTGTATCAGCAGCAGCAATGGGATGAACTAATCCGGGTGGGCACTAGCGCCATCCGTCAGGGCGTCGATCATTTTTACATGCAAATGCGTGTAGGGATAGCTTGGTACGAAAAGCAAAACTACCGGCGCGCCATTCCGTTTTTCCGCCAGGCACGGCAACTAAATCCCATCGACGAGGCTGCCACCGAATATCTCTATTACAGTTTTCTCCTTTCGGGGCGCATCGCCGATGCCCGCGTTATCTTGTCGCAGCTCACCCCGGCACACCGTCAAAAACTTGGAGTGGAAGTGCCGTCGGTTATCGACCAGATATACATCGAAGCCGGGCCGGGATTTAGCGGTGCCGCCGACCTGAAGCAACAAAATAAAAACCGTCAGCAAACAGATACTATTTATAATCAAGCCTGGTATTACGATGATCTGCAATATTACCACGCAGGCATCAACATCAATGTGCTGCCACAGTTGCAAACCTACCAGGGAGTGAGCCTTATTGCTGCGGATGCTACACAAACGGTAAACTATCAGCAGAAGCCGGAAGCTGATTTTCAGCCTCAGGCTATTCAGCAGGAATATTATGGGAATGTGCAATACACATTTTTCCCGGGATGGAAACTCACGCCTGCCTGGCATCTTACCCACACAAGGTATGACGTAAGAAATTTTCGGTACGATGATACACTGGGTCTTGTTTCTGACACGCTTTCGATGACACGTTCTGATAATTTGTTTTGGCTCGGCATCAGTAAAGAGATTGGGATTTTTTCTGCCGAACTGATTGGCACCATGGCCTCCTTCGATGGCAACGACGCCTGGCAAGCTGGTTTTTTTGCAAATGCTTATCCATTGGGAAACTTAAAACTTTACACCCGCACCGGCATCATTACTTTGCGCAATGGCCAGGAGGCTGATCATTTGATATTCCATCAGAGCGTCGGCACACGGGTGCTGCCCAGCCTGTGGCTTGATGTTTCGGCAACCATTGGCAATCTGCGCGGCTATACCGAGCAAAATGCTTTTGTGCTCTTCAATATCCCGGAAGATACGCGTTTTAAAACAGAAGCCCTTCTTACCTGGGCTGCCGGCAAACATCTGGAACTCTCGCTGCGCTATCGCCTGATGCGTCGCACAAGCAGCTATCTCACCTATATTAATAATGAGGATTTCATCGTTTTAGAAAAAGATTATAATTTCAACACCTTTATCGGAGGAATAAAATGGCAATTTTAAAAATAAAACCAAAAATGATCGTCGCGTTGATAGTGGCAATGACGCTGGTGCCGCGGCTTTTCGGCCAGGATTTTAAAACCATCGAAAATGCTTTCAGCCAAAGTTACGAACTCGAAACCAAAGGCAGCTACAGCGATGCGGTGGCACAGCTCAAATCCGTTTACGACGAAGATTCTTACGCTATAAATCTGCGTTTGGGATGGCTTTATTACATGCAGGGCAGTTTCACCGAGTCGTCGGTGCACTATCAGCGTGCCGTTTCGCTCAGTCCATATGCCATCGAAGGGCGGCTTGGCTACGTATATCCGCTGGCAGCGCTTGGCAACTGGGCGGCGGTAAAGACACAATACGAGAAAATATTACAGATCGACCCCAACAACACCACCGCCAGTTACCGGCTCGGAATGATCCTTTACAGCAGCGAAAACTATCAACAAGCGCTCAAACATTTCGAGAAAGTGGCCAATCTTTACCCGTTCGATTACGATGCTGCCATCATGTATGGCTGGGCCAGCCTGAAACTGGGAAAGTTGCGCGAAGCCGAAGTTTTGTTCCGCAAAGTTTTGCTCATCCGCCCCGGCGATAGCTCGGCTATGGAAGGACTGCAACTGGTGAAGTGAAATAAGGAATTCCAAACGTGCGGAACCAAGTCTGGAATGTAGAAGTATTCTTAACTTCATTATTCAAGATTCAATATTCTGCGGTTCGATATTCAAAAAACAAAAATGTTGAATTCCGTACATGCTGAACTGAATCGTGTAAGTGT